>JBFGKR010000023.1:0-11764 GCA_041576575.1 Arenicellales bacterium
GCTTCGTTATCCTTCACTTGGCGGCGACATGGGGCGCGCGGTAAACGATGTGACATTGCGATACAAGGAGCAGTTATTCCAACGGCCCTTCTTCCTTCGAAGGAAGAGAACGCACGAAACGTTCACAACGTTTTATCCAGGATTCTAGATCTACGTCCGATTCCAAGCCCCGGGCATCAACATAAACAAAACCTTTCAGGGGTTTTCCCGTAAAGTCCATTGCCCGCGCATGAGGCTCCTTCAGCGCTCTTTCATATTGCTCCGGACCCACACGAGCCATTAGTTCTCTCCCGACGACCCCGCAACACATATTTCCAGAAAGCATAAATGCGATGCCGCCAAACATTTTCTTTTCTACGACATCAGTTCTACTTGAAAAGAATTCGCGCAATCTCTGTGCCAAACCTTCTTCAAAAGCCATCTTAAGCTTATTCTTAACCGATTACGTAGTTAGATTGACAACGCAGCTTCACTTAATAGTCACAGCTGTTCCACTGACGCTTACCATCAGCATGCCCCCTTGGGCACCGACTGTCTCATAATCAATATCTATTCCCACAATTGCGTTTGCCCCTAAATCCATAGCCTGTTGGGTCATTTCTTCAAATGCTATAGTTCGTGCTTTGTGTAATTCTTCCTCGTAAGCCGCCGACCTTCCTCCGACGATATCACGAATACTCGCAAAAATATCTTTGAATATATTTGCACCTAAAATCGCTTCCCCCGTTACCACTCCGTGGTATTTCGATATCTCTTTTCCCTGGATACTTGGCGTAGTTGAATGGATCATGTTCTCTTTCCTTTCCGAATTTGGTTAACGACTCTTCGCGGGGGCGACGTGGCGTAGGCGTCACGTCGAACATATTGTCATGCTCGCGCCAGACCTCATGAAACCACCTGCTACACAAAAATAAAACGAGAAGCGCGACAATTTCAAGTACTCCTGCGGTATAGCAATACAGATACAGCGTCATCACGGTAATCGTGTTGAGCAAACTATCGGCTCCGGTAAATCGGGCAAACGAACGCATATCCGAGCTCGTGGCGCTGTCTAACAATACGTGGCTGTACAACCCGATAGAGGCTCCAACGACCGCTGCGACCCATGAGTTCTTGGGCTCAATGTGAAGCGAACTTCGCTGTTTCGGAGTTAACACGGGATTCCATGCAATCAATACGATTTTACATGACGTTTTTCCGACAATAAGCGCTATCGGGAGTGCCGCCGTCGCACCAAGATATGTGTGGAAAAACCGATGGGACGATCACGCATTCTGAATCAAAAGGCAGGACGACTCCAGATCGATCATCACTCGCGTAATCGCGAATGACATAAAGCTGAAATGACGACCGGCGACGGCCTTAAATGCCGCGCCAGGCCCAAGATGAAAAGGTGTAAACGGCATTACTCCACCTCAATACGACCGCCGTCCACCTTCAGGCGCGTTCACTCCGCGTGCCGGACCGCATGTGGCGCGCGACCCGGTTGTCCAGTTAGTGCTGCGCCACCAGAGCGCTTTAGATCGCGCCGCTGTGAGCAAAGACGAGGTCGAACGTTAGTCCGATCATCGCGCTGGCGCCAGACCCGACAACAACTATTCCGGCACTTCGAGAATTCCGGTTCTCCGAGCGTCTGCTCGAGGGCCTGCTTACCCGGGCGTGGTCTAGTCTCCGCCAACGAACGCATGAGGTCCTTTGTCAATCCGGAACGAGTACTGTCAAGAAAATATCACCCCGCTCTGTCGGCCCGCGATTTTGCAGATTCTAATGCAACATCGCCCCGCTTCATGTTGGAAAAACCAATTACAGCAACCAGGGAGTCGACCCACAGCCCTGCGTTGATGAGGTCGAGCATGCAGACCTCCGCCTTTTTTAAAGGAAGACGAAGCCCCCAATTCACCGTGATGAAGATGACCTACGGTGTGACGACGTTGGTGCTGCGATCAAACCGACGTTCCACGTCACCCCGGGACAGCCGTTGAACCCCGTCGGAAAAACGCGATAACAAC
The DNA here is from genome assembly GCA_041576575.1 of Arenicellales bacterium. GTDB lineage: Bacteria > Pseudomonadota > Gammaproteobacteria > Arenicellales > JAANXG01 > CALZGZ01. The sequence goes on from JBFGKR010000023.1 coordinate 2,010, forward strand.
GAATCTTGGTATTTTGGCAGTTTGCGCAACGAAACGGTCTGAAACGGTGGCCTGGACACCGGATAAACGGCGCTGCCCCAGTCGACACAGCCCAAACACGAAGGTTCGCGGCGGCGAGTTGATGTGAGATCCCGGACATCACCCGGCTGGGCAACCGGCGGGTAAAAGATACCCGTTCTTTCGCTCTGCTCCGCTCCAAGCTCGGCGCCCGTCAATACGGCAACTGCACCAAGCAGCGGCACTTCCGAAGGCGGTAGCCTTGTATTGATTTTCATCACCAGATCCAACCGGAAGTAATGGGGAAAAGAATGCAGGCGCACTCCACTCCCGCACCCCCTGGATCAGCGAACCGCTGCGCCGACCCGGATCCAGGCGTGACCCGTTGTATTGTTCCCCCCGAACGCGTCGTCGGCCAAAGACTCGAACAGGTCAACGATATCGTGCGCCCAAGACTCCAGCCCCGCCGCATGCGGTGCTGACGATTCGGTGCAGGCGCGGTCCGTGGCGCAGCTGGATGGCTTGGTGTTGGTCTTCGATGCGCTACAATAGCGCGGCCCATGATTCCGATTCACGACGACAATCCAACTTCGATCACGCCACTGGTCACGGTCGCATTCATGGCGCTCTGCGTGTTGATTTTTCTATGGCAAGTGTCCCACGACCCGCACGGCCAAGAAGTGATTGTCTACAGTCTCGGCGTGATCCCCAAGGTGCTGCTGGGCGAGGCACGCCTGGCGCCGGAGATCGCATGGGTTCCGCCGTCCGCCACCGTTTTCACGTCGATGTTTTTGCACGGAAGCTGGATGCACTTGATCGGTAACATGCTGTATCTGTGGATCTTCGGCAATAATGTCGAGGATGCCATGGGGCACATCCGCTTCGTCGTGTTCTATGCGCTTTGCGGCGTCGCCGCGGTATTCGCGCAGGCGCTGCCCAACCCCGATTCCGTCATCCCTATGGTGGGCGCGAGCGGCGCGATTTCCGGTGTTCTGGGAGCGTACATGCTGTTGTACCCCCACGCGAACGTCATGGTCGTGGTCCCATTCGGATTCTTCCTGCACACCATGCGCTTGCCGGCGCTGGCGGTCCTGGGTGTGTGGTTCGCGATGCAATTGTTGAGCTCGTTGCTGGCCGATCCCAGCCGCGGCGGGGTGGCGTTCGGCGCGCATATCGGCGGATTCATCTGTGGCCTGTTGCTGATTCCGTTTTTCAAATACAAGCGTTTTCGCTTGCATAGCCCTTTCCGCTGACACCCATTGAATCTTGCGTCGCCGAATCTCCGCCGCTGCCGTTAAGCGCCATTTGCGGTTATCATTACCGTGTGTAACGTCTAAACTTTAAAACCAATAATCGTCTCATGCGCGCATCACGACTCCTCATACCGACACTAAAGGAAACGCCGGCGGACGCCGAGATCGTCAGCCACCAGTTAATGCTGCGCGCGGGAATGATCCGCAAAGTGGCCGCCGGAATCTACGACTGGCTGCCACTGGGCCTGCGCGTGCTGCGGAAGATAGAACGTATCGTGCGCGAGGAAATGGACCGCGCCGGGGCCCAGGAGATGTTGATGCCGGCGGTGCAACCCGCGGAGCTGTGGCAGGAATCGAGGCGCTGGAACGAGTACGGTCCAGAACTATTGCGCTTCCGTGACCGTCACCAGCGGGAATTCTGTTTTGGCCCCACGCACGAGGAGATCATAACCGCGCTGGTGCGCAACGAGATTCGAAGCTATCGGCAGTTGCCGCTGAATTTTTACCAGATTCAGACCAAGTTCCGCGACGAGATCCGTCCACGTTTCGGCGTCATGCGGGCGCGCGAATTCATCATGAAAGACGCTTATTCCTTCCACATTGACCAAGCGTCTTTGCAGGACACCTACGATCTGATGTTTCAGGCGTACTCGCGCATCTTTACGCGCATCGGCTTGAGCTTCTGCGCGGTGGAGGCCGATACCGGCGCCATCGGGGGCAGCACCTCGCACGAGTTTCATGTGCTCGCACAGTCGGGCGAGGACGCGATAGCGTTTTGCGACAAGTACGGTTACGCCGCCAACGTCGAGCTGGCGCCGGCGCTGCCTCCCATGGGCCGTCGCAAACCGCCGTCGAAGTCGATGACCGAGGTGCAAACGCCCGGTAAGCATACTATCGACCAGGTCGCAAAACATCTCGACGTCTCTCCCCAGACCATGGTGAAGACGCTGCTGGTTCGGGGTGCGGGCGGCGCCGTGGCTCTAATCCTGCGAGGCGACCACGAACTTAACGTGACCAAGGCGGAGAAGCTGCCGCAGGTATCGAAACCGCTGGAATTCGTCAGCGACGCCGAAGTCGTGGCCGCGGCGGGTTGCGACCCCGGTTCCATCGGTCCTGTCGGCCTCCATGACATACCCATAATCGCCGATGAGAGTGCGGCCAGATTGTCGGATTTCGTCTGCGGCGCGAACGAGAACGGCAAACACTTGCTCGGCGTAAACTGGGGGCGCGACGCTGCCGAGCCCGAGGCCGCCGATTTGCGCAGGGTGGTCAACGGCGATCCGTGCCCGACGTCTCAGGCGGAACGGGATCCCGACGCCAAATTGACCATCAAGCGCGGCATCGAAGTGGGACACATCTTTCAGCTTGGCACCAAGTACAGCGAAGCCATGAACGCGGTGTGTCTGGACGAACACGGCGATTCGGTGACCATGCCCATGGGCTGTTACGGTATCGGCGTGTCTCGAATCGCCGCCGCTGCCATCGAGCAAAACCACGACGCAAACGGCATCGTGTGGCCCGACGCCATCGCCCCGTTTGAAGTGGTGATGATTCCGATCGGTGCCGGCAAGTCCGAAAAGGTGGCGAAAACGGTCGAAACGCTCTATAAATTATTGCTAGAGGCCGGGTTGGACGTTCTGTTCGACGACCGAAATGAACGACCCGGTGTCATGTTCGCCGAAGCCGATCTTATCGGAATCCCCCACCGACTGGTGATCGGCGAGCGGGGGATTAACGATGGAATCGTCGAATACAAACACCGGACCACCGACGTTACCCAGGAACTGCCTGTAACGGACGTAGTAGAGACGTTATCGGCTATGCGTGAATCCATGTCCTGAATGAATGCGGCATTGCAATGGCTGGTTGCGGGCATCTGTCTGCTGGGAGTGCACGTCGGAGCCGTCGCCGAGCGTACGGACACCGGCGTTGACCCCGCCCTCGTGGCGGCGTTGAAACAAGCGGTCGAGGACAACCGACACAGGGGCGGAGAAATAGACACGATGTTGTGGCTCGTTGGAATGTCGGACAAGCTCGCGTTCCGCATTCCCGACCCGTTCTATCGCGTGCACCTGTTGCGTCTGGTAAACGAGGAAGCGCAGCGCGCGCGGCTAGATCCCGAACTCGTGCTCGCAGTGATCCACGTTGAAAGCGCTTTCGATCGGTTCGCGGTATCGCCCTCCGGGGCCCGCGGACTGATGCAGATCATGCCTTTCTGGAAGAAAGAGATCGGTCACCCCACTGACGATCTGTTCCATCCGCGCGTGAATCTGCGTTACGGATGCGCCATCCTGCGCTATTACCTCGATCGAACACAGGGACGCGTGCCGGAGGCCCTCGCTGCGTACAACGGCGGCGCCCGCAGGCACGAATACGTGGATAAAGTATATCTATCCTTGCGACAACGCTGGCAACCCTAGCATTATGGATCTGTGATCAGCGCACCTTGAAATCGACCACAGGTTCTTCCACCTCCACCGCTTCACCGGTCACATTTTGTACGCGCGCACTCGGCGGCCCCTTCCAGAGCCATTCTACCAGGTCCTGCAACTGGGTATCGTCACCACAGGCGACGACTTCGACTTCGCCGTTTGGCAGGTTTCGGACCCAACCGGTCAAACCCAGCCTCCTCGCCTCCTCCCGCGTGGCGGCGCGGAAAAACACGCCCTGCACCTGGCCGGTTACCCGATAGCGTTTACACACGCTCACGGCAGTTGCACCTCGGAGAGGCCGCCTATGGGGATTTCCTTCTCCGTCTTCAGGAACACGTCCAACGCGAATTGCGGCTCGCCGCTCGGATCGATGGCCCGCGTTTCCAGCCCCACGCCCCGCAGCGCACCGGCATAGGCGGCGCCACCGATGGTAACGGTTACTTCGTCTCCGACACGCGCGCGTTGCAGCAGTGTCGCCGGCACCCAACAACGTACGCGGTAATGGCCCGTCTTAGCCAGCGCTATCAGCACCGGAGGTCGCAGTCCGACCGCCACCATCTGGCCGGGTGTCGCGTTAACGGTCAGCACCAATCCGTCGAATGGGGCTTTGAGACGGCTTCGTTCCAGGTCGTATTGCGCCAGCTTCAACGCAGCCTCCGCCGAGCGGTGGGCGGAACGCGCTTGAATATGCATCAGTTGCGCGTGGTCGAGTTCCACCGTGGACAGGACTCCGCGATCATACAGCTCCTGTGCTCGGCTCAAGGCCCGAAGTTGTTCCGCCAGCTCCGCGTCGGTGCGGTCTTGGTCGGCCTTAGCCACCGTCAGCCTGGCTTCAAACGGCGCTGTTTCCAGAACCAAAAGCTCCTGCCCCGCACGCACCCGGGCGCCCGGTATCGCCGCCACCGAGGCCACGATCCCGGATACCGGCACACTCAATTGCGCACGCACCGCCCAATCCAGCGCCCCGGCACAATCTGCCGCATGCGCCGCAAAACCGTGGAATCCAAGCAACACGAGCGACCACGGCGTCAACTTTCTAATCATAGATTCGCGCCCCCCGACGCCGCCCGCACCGGTTTGCCGAGTAAGGCGTCGAATTGCGCCCACGCCAAGGCGGTTTCGAACTCGGCCCGTGCCGAGCGCCACTGGGATTCGGTAAGACGCGCCATAGATTCCCCGAGATTGGTGCGCACTTCCATTTCGTACAGCCCGCGTGCGAGATCCACGGCGCGGTCTCGATACTCCTCGCGCACAACGGCGGTCTGCCGCCGCACCTGCAAGACCTCCAGTTGTTGCAATATTTCCAATAGCTGCTCGCGTAAATCCAGCTCCGCCTTCCGCAAAAGCGCTCGATTCGTCTGCACGCCGGCCTGCGATTGCGCGATCGCCGCGCGTGCTTCGCCGCCTTGATAAAGGGGAATGCGTAATCGCAGTCCAACGAGCGCAGCGTCGCGCGACCCGATTTGCCGCTCCAGATATTGCGCCGCCGCCTCCGCCGACAGGACCGGTCTTCGCAGCGCTTGATCTGCGATCGCGGTCTTTTCCGCCGACTCCAAGCGCGCCCGCAAGACCTGCATCGACGGGTTGTCGGCGATTGCCCGGGCCACGGTGGCTTCGTACTCCGGTACTTCTCTTCCCGCATGCGGCAACTGCTGTGGCCGCTCCACATTTTTAGGTAACTGCCGCGGCCGGTTTAGACTCAGAGCCAGGCGCAAGCGGCTTTGGCGCCGCTGGGCCAGACTTTCCGTGCGCGCGTCCAAAGCCTCGCGGTAGGCCGTTTCCAGCGCCGATTGCTCGACTTCCGACACCATACCCAACTCCGCACGCTGCCGCGCCTTGTCGAAGGTCACGTACCGGATTGCCAACTCTTCGTCATCGGCGAGATATTTCAAATCGGCGAGAATGACGTCAAAAAAAAGCGCCATAACCTCCAGTTTACGCCGCTGTTGGAGATCGATGAGCGCGATTTCTCCTGCACGCACATTTGCCTCTGCGGATTCGTAAAGGGCACGCGTGCGGCCAAAATCGTACAATTTTCTGTACAAAGAAAATCGCACCCTGCTGTCGTCGATCAGTTCGTGGCCCGCTTCGGCGGCCGGATCCGCCCAGCGCGGAATAACGTTGAGATAAGCGTGCGTACCGTATGAAGAGCGTACCGCGTCGAGATCCGCGCGCAGCGATGCGATGCGCGCGTGCTGCACATCCACTTCCGGATGCGATCGTTCGGCCAATGCGAACGCAGCCTCGAGGGTCAATGGATCGGGAAAAGGTTCCTCCGTCACGGCTTCGTTCGATGCCGCGGTACTGCTGCAAACGAGCGTAAAAGAGAAAAGCAATCGCGAAAGTGTGCGGCCAATCACAAATCCCCGAACTTCCACCGTCTAACCAGAATTTTTCTACGAGTTGTTGTTGACGCCGGCGCGCTTGTCGCGCTTGAACTTGGTGAATTTATTGGAGCGATAATGGTCCTCCACCACAAACTCGCCCAACCAGCGGAACTCGTCGGCGTCCCGCGTGGCACCGGTATACCGCATCATCAATTCTCCCTCAAGATCGAAAAACGCGAACACGGGGGTTGCGCGCACGCGATTGTATTTCAGCGCAAAGTCTTTTTCCACGATTTCGGTGCCCGAGAAATCCGTGATCAAAGTGTCCCCCTCGGTATCGACAGTCAGGATGCGGAAATTCGCACGGAAATAATCCTGAATCGTTGCTCGGTTGAACACCGTGGCCTTCATCTTTTTACACCACGGACAATCGTCGGTCTCGAACATGATGAGGATCCCTTTTTTGTTCTCGTTGCGGGCGAGGCTAAGCTCTTCCTGCAAATCGCCGAAACTCTGATGAAAAAAATGTTCCGAAGGATTTCGAAGCGTTTCCGACATCGCCACGATCGGTGCCAGCAGCACCAACCACACCCACGACCACTTCCTGGATTGGATCATTGCTGAACTCTTGTCCGACTAGCTTTCCTGGGGCGGATTGTGTCGCTATTGTCTATGGTGTGCAATACGGGAGAACCTCCACGCGTCGGCGCCGGGGGACGGCCCTCGCAACGAGAAAAGGCCCCTGCACGGGGCCTCTCCGAGGATACAAAGCGCTGAGATCGGCGGCTTATTTTTTTGCCACTGCCGAGGCCAGGTACGCGGTGTCGGTATCTTCGATCGGTCCCAGGCTCCAAGCGCCGCGCGTCTTCGCGTGCTGGATGGCGGCTTCAATGGCTGCGGCGGACGCGTCTCGATCGATGCTGAGTCTTTGACCCGGATATATGAGGTCGGCGTCCTGGATCTGGTCTTTGTTGGCCTTGAATATAAGGGGCCACTTGAACGGATTTCCGTAAATCTCCGCCTTTTCGGAGATGCACCACAGGCAATCCCCGCGCACCACGGTGTAGACTTCGTCCGCTATGGGTGCGGGCGCCGGCGCTGGAGCTGGGCGCGTGGCCTCCGCCGCTGCAGCCGGCGCGGGCGCCGCCGCTTGTCCGGCTCGCTTCGCGCTCGCGCATCCACTGACGACCGCCACAACTGCCAAGCCCATTCCAAATACTTTCAAACCTTGCTTGAAGGAGGTCATTCTTGCATTCTCCCCGCGGGTTAATTTTCTTTCTTCAAACAAACTAATTGTACGCTACGATTCACGGACAGACCATAGCATTAGTGTTTCTAATTGTGTCAAACTACCATCCCGGTTTAGTAGTGTCAATAAAGCGGGTATCGTCCTTAACAGTCTGAAAAACTCCCATGAGCGTTACCCTCTATCATAATCCCCGTTGTTCTAAATCCCGCAAGGCCTTGGCCCTGCTGAAGGAAAAGAATGTTGAGTTGCAGGTCGTCGAGTATCTCAAGACGCCGCCCACAGAGAAGCAATTGGACCATATCCTCAATCTGTTGCAGCTTGAACCCCTTGAACTCATGCGTAAGCAGGAAACGGAATTTCGAAATCTGAAACTGGACGACCCGTCGCTTTCCAGAGACACGCTGATCGAGGCCATGGTGGCGCATCCGATACTCATGCAGCGGCCGATCGCCGTGGCCGACGGTCGTCGGGCCGCCGTCGGACGCCCGCCCGAAGCGGTTCTCGCTGTGCTGTAGCAGATGCTGGAAATCCTGATCCTGTATTACAGCCGCTACGGGGCGGTGAAGCAAATGGCCAATCTCGTGGCCAGGGGTGCGGAGCAGGTATCCGGAGTTCAGACGTGCATTCGCACGGTCCCGTCCGTATCTACGGTCACCGAAGCCATCGAGGACCGCATACCCCGTCACGGTGATCCCTACGTGCGCGTGGAGGATCTGCAACGCTGCGGTGGGCTCGCTCTGGGCAGCCCCACGCGCTTTGGAAACATGGCGGCGCCCTTGAAATATTTTCTCGACACCACGGGGAGTCTATGGTTGTCGGGTTCGTTGACAGATAAACCGGCGGCGGTATTTACTTCATCGTCGTCCATGCACGGGGGACAGGAGTCGACGTTGTTGTCCATGATGCTGCCGTTGTTTCATCATGGCATGATCGTGCTTGGCCTGCCTTATTCCGAACCCGCACTCTGGAGTACCACGACCGGCGGCACGCCTTACGGGGCCAGTCACGTCGCCGGAACGAACAGCGACCGACCGATCAGCGATGACGAGCGGAACCTCTGTATTGCCCTCGGAAAGCGCCTGGCCACGGTCGCCGGGGCGCTCGCGGCGCGGCACGCATAAGACTCTCTTACGACTCTTCGAGCTCCTGCAAGAAGGGGATGGTGACGCGGCGCTTTGCGCTCAAGGACGCGTTATCGATGCGTTCCAACAATGCGAATAAAGCGTGCGTGTCGCGAGGATATCTGCGCAAGACATACTCGAGCACTTCGTCGCTCAAGAGGATTCCCCGGCTCATCGCGCGCGCCTTGAGGACGACCCGTTTCTGCTCGTCGTTCAGGGGCGCCACACGATACGCCGCTGCGCTCAGCAACCGGCTCATCAGATCCGGCAACTCCAAACCGAGGTGGCGTATCGGCGGCACCGCAGCGGTCAGCAGACGCCCGCCTTCGATCAGGGTGCGCTCGTAGAGTTGTAACAGTTCACGTTCGCGGTCGTGCCGGCCGGCGACGGCGTCGAGATCGTCGACACACACCAAGCCGTCACCCTTGATTTGTGACAGCATAGATGCGCGGACGTGTTTTTCGCCCGCGTCCACATAGCAACTCGGTAGTCGACGCTCCCGTGCCCGACGCACGGTCGCGTACAAAAGGTGTGTCTTGCCATTTCCCGGATCGCCGAAAAGGTGCATCGCGCTGGGACCATATTCCCCGGCGGTGGCAAAGTCGTTCAACGCCGACACGACCTCCCGGTTCACAGCCGCATAAAAGTTCTCGAACGACGCGCTATCCGGCAGAGACACCGCGAGCGTCAGTTGGTGGGGGGACCGCGTTGTCAATCCGTACCCTGCGCTTCCGGCTTGTCCGCGATGCCGCTCTGTCTTCCGAAGGCCCATACCCACACGTAGTGGGCACCGCTTATGACCGTGGTGACAAACACGCAAGCAATGAGCAGACTACTGAGATTTGGCACATCCAGCCATCGCGCCTGCTCGGCCAGGACTACGGCTATCAGACTGATCTGCATGACCGTGTTGAGCTTGCTCACGAAGCTGGGCTGCATGGGGACGTTCCCATTCAAGGTCACCAAGACCAGGTATCCACTCACGATTAAAACGTCCCGAAACACCACCGTTACCAGCAGCCACAGGGGGATAATCCCCAAAATCGTGAGCATCACGAAGGCGGTGACCAACAGCGCCTTATCCGCCACCGGATCCAGGATCGCCCCGAGCCGCGTTTCGAAGTGGTAGCGCTTGGCGATATAGCCGTCCAAACCGTCCGACACCCCCGCCAGAATGAACAGCAACAGCGCCAGGTCGAACGCGCGGTCTTCAAGCAATACGATCAAAACCGGTGCCGCCGCGGCGCGAAGCAAGGTGAGCAAGTTGGGGATGAAGGACATGGCGCTCAGGCGGAGTGACACAATTGGAGTCTTGTCGTGGAGTGGTCTGACAATATACCCTAACACGGCATGGACGCGCATCACCCTCTGTGGCC
>JBFGKR010000024.1:0-11637 GCA_041576575.1 Arenicellales bacterium
ATCATCTCCGCCCCGCCGGTATAGAGTCCGGTAATAACGTGCACGACATGCATTAGGATTTTACGCGGCCGAGCGGGAACGAGGAGATGAGTCTGCGAGACGGGTGCCTATGGTTTGTCGGCCACATACGCGAGGTCCTGCCTTCGGTTAGCGAAACGACGAACTGGATTCGCGGCCCTGCCGGAACATCGTCCAGGCGACGCCCGCACCGACGAACAGTATCCAGTTGGACACGCTGTGATGACGAAGCGCCTGGCCGTAATTGGTGGTCCCGATAGACCACAGCAACGTCATGCCAATGTAGAGCGTGGTCAAACCGATCAGCATCAGACGCGTCGTGCCCTGGGCTACCGACAACGCATACAACATCGCCACCAAACCTGCCAGACGAAGCAGTGACTCCGCGACGGCTATGAGATCGAGGGGGGACGATACCGAGAACGCGTAAGGACCGAACATGTAATGGGCGTAGGATCGCGCCAATGTCCAAGTGAGTTTCCACAGCGGCGCCGCGACGACATCGAAACCGTACCCGGAACGGGGATCCGCGCCCATGATCCCATCGCGGTAACGCACGATGGATTCGGGCAGGCCGCCGTGAACGATTCGGGTGTAATCGTTACCCTGGTACACGGGTATCCAGTACCAGGCAAACCACAGCAGAAGTCCAAGTCCGACACCGATGAATGCCGCATTGCGAACAAGATTCCGTGCACCGAGCCGGGTGCAGAAATAGACACTCCCGGTCACGGCAATTGCAAAAAACGCGTAAGCCAGCAGCATCTGATGAAAAAGCCCCATCACCACGAACATGAGCCATCCTGAGACCAGTACCCACATCCTTCGCGATCGCAGCGCATGGTAAAACAATGCGCATCCGATGACGAAAAACAACAGCTGTAGACCCTCCCGCATGGTGACGCTGGTGTAAAAAAGGAACGAGGGCGTCAAGCCGAGAGCCAGAACGAGCACGGCGCAAGCCGTCTGTCCAACATGCATGCGTCGAAGAAGAGACGCGAACACCACGCAGGTAACGGTTGCCGCCAGCACCGACAGTTCCTGACCCAAAAACAGAGAGCCGCCGAACAGGTTGTAGAGTTGCACCAACACGTATTGGTAGGCGTGGGTACCGACACCGAAGTCGATCGGCTCCCCGGAAAAGCTTCGCTTCATCGCGCCCGCATGAAACGTCAACGCATCGAGCTGGGCTCCCGGCAGCGGTAACGCAAAGGCGTTGACGAGAGAGACCACATGATGGGCGGCGACGACGGCCACTGTCGACATGAGAATCGCTCTGGAGTCTCGAACCGTCGGTGTCAGCACCACGCAGACGATGCTGAAAAACATCAACAACCAGCCGGGCCATTCCGTGGGAGCAAAAGCCAGCCCGCCCGCCGCGACCAAAGCTGCGCAGGACATAACAATCAGCGCGCGACGCCCGTGCTCGACTTTACTCGTGGACGGCGTTACCACCGTACGAAGGGTCTCAATGGCTGCAGCTTGGAGCGCAAAGGCGATTGCAGGCTATTGCGATGCAGTCGGCGACGGGTCTAATCCTATGCACGACGCAACACCCTACGGTAGTGGCTGCAAGTGTCCGCTACCATCTTTGACACACCGAAACGGTTCACGATTCGTGCACGCGCCGCTCGCGCGAGATCGTCCGGATCCTTGTCTATGCGCGCGATCATGCGCTGCCAGCCTCGCTTCAAACTCTCCGGGTTCCGCGCTTCGACCACTTCACCGGTGTCGCCGATCAGTTCTGCGCAGTCGCCCACGTCCGTTGCGACACAGGGCACGCCGCACGCCATGGCCTCCGCAATTACGTTGGGAAAACCTTCCCCGTACGACGACAGCGTCGCGATATCCAGCGCGTTGTACACCGACGCCATGTTCGTGCCATCCTCCACCCAGAGAAGATGTTCCGACAGTCCTAAATCCGCCGCCAGTTGTACGAGCGCGCTGCGGTATTCGGTGGACCCCGAACCCACGCAGACGAATTGCACTTTGGCGTTTTCTTTCCGCAGCAGATGCGCTGCTTTGAGAAAGGTCTCGTGATCCTTCATCGGATCGAGCCGCGCCACCAGACCGACGAGCACGACATCGCGCCCCTTGCCCCAAGCCTCGCGCGTGGCGGCCCCCGCACTGGGCATCGGTCGATAGCGATCGACATCGATTCCGTTGTACACAACCACGCTGTTGGCAGCGCTGTATCCGCGCGACTGGTGATAAGCGCGACCGGCGCCCGAGTTGAACACAACGAGGTGCGGCACGCGTGACAGACGGCGCGACAATCCATAGACCAAATGTGCCAGCGAATGATACCGCGACCAATCCATATAAGACGACCGTACGCTCCAGGCGACGCGGGCATGTTTCAAGAACGGCCGCAGCATCGCGACCAACACATTGGGGCCGTCCAGAAAACTGTGCACAAGATCGTAGCGGTTTTTTCTTACCGCCCTCACGAACCGGGCAACGAAGACTAGGTCCCACCTGCCCCGCTTTTCAAGAGACACCACGGGCACACCGGCATCAATGAGCTCATTTTTCAAAGCGCCGTTTTCATAAAACGTCAGCACCGACACTTCGACATCCTTTTCCTCCTTCAGACCGACCGCCAAATTCACCAACTGCCGCTCCGCGCCCCCTTTCTCCAGCGATCGGACGAGCAGTGCGACTCTCACGTAATCGACAACCCGTGATTCCCGTGGTTGGTCAGCGTCATGTCAGCGCAACCCGAATCCCGCGCTCTGTTCTGAAGGGAGAGTTTCCTCGACGGGGTCTCAGGTTCGAGCGCGCGGCCCGCACCGTTGTCGACCGGGATGATCAGCGCCGTCGTTCATAGACATACTCGTTACACGCAATTCCGCCCCCGGCGGTTTTGAGTCGGAGCAGCTCGAAGCCTTCGGCGTAGAAAAAGTCGTGAATCTGTTCGGGCCTCGCGACCTCGAATGGATATCCACCGACCCAGTCGACGACATCCCGCCACGGAGACATGCCGCGCTCATTATCGTAATTTTTCCAGTGATACAAAGGTCTTCCCCGAAGCGCATCGCGCACCAGAGTCGGCCCCCAGAGTCGAGCGAACGCCGGCAGTAGAACGATAAATCGTAAATTGCGCGGAAGCTGGTTGTATATTTTCTTGATCCGCAACCAGTTCCGACTGGCGCGCCCTTGATCGTTATAGATCGCCAACACCAGGGTTCCGCCCTCGTTGACGAGACTCCGCACATTATCCAACGCTTGCCACATATCACCGGTGTGATGGAGCACTCCCCATGAATAGACAATGTCGAATCGCCCCAGAGTCTCGAGATATCCCTTGTCCAATATCGAGCCCTGGCCTATGGTCCACGCCGTCTCTGTAGGGAGGTGGTGACTTTTCAGCATTAATGCGCTGGACACGGAATCCGGATCGTAATCGAAGGAATGCACCGGTGACGCCCTCAGCTGCCATGCAGCCAGGCTAAACAAACCGCTACCGCACCCCACGTCCACAAAACTTTTCCCTGACAGCGTCTCCGTGCGCAGCAATTCCCTCAGCGACGACTTGGCGCTTTCGATCCGTTCGTCTGTTAGCGTCGCAAGAAATTTTCGCCAATTCCTGCCGAACTCGAAGCGTGCCCCCTGAGCCGGCACCGCGGCGCGCAGCGGGGGTCTTATCTCCATCATGCCGCCTGCAGCAGAACGCTTTGCCATTTTTGCATCACGGGCTCGATGCCATACCGATCTACGATGCGCTTGGCCGCATCGCCGAGTTTTTTTCGAAGACTGGCGTCGCTCATCAGAGCGTTCATTGCCTCCGCGATAGCGTCCAAATCGTCAGCCGGAACCACCAGACCGCTCACGCCGTTTTCCACTATCTCGTCTACTCCGTCGTGATATCGCGTAGATACCACCGCCATGCCGCAGGCCATGGCCTCGCAGAGCGCCATGGGGAAGCCTTCGAGGCTGGAGCTCAGCACGAAGACGTCGCTGCGCCGCATCCAATTTTGCGGCGCTTTGGTGACACCGAGGAATTTCACTCGCTCCCGCAGACCGAACTCACCACAGAGCTCGGTGAGTCTGGTCTTGAGTGGTCCATCGCCCACGATGAGCAAATCCCAATCCGGATGCTTGTCCCGCAGCTTAACGAATGCGGTTATCAGCAGATCGAAACGCTTATCTTCTTCTAACCTACCCATTCCCATGACTACCCGGCGTTGCGATGCGCGCTCCGCATGACGGTTGTTGCGACCGTCCACGAAGACTGGATTCGGTATCACTTCTGCGGACAATCCCAGGCGACTCGTAAAGTACGCACGCGCCCTCTCATTGAGCACTATTATGTTGCTGGCGTTTCTGTAGGTTAAAAAGCGCAAACAGCGCCATATACGGCTTCTCGGGATTTGATAAGGATCCGAATGCTCTGCGACGACGACCGGTATTCTCAGCATTACGCTGGCCAACACGGTCAACACATTCGATTCCGCCATGAAGCTGACGATGACATTCGGCCTGAACGCTTTGATGCTGGCTCGCAGCGCTCGTATTCGCTTGACGTTTTCCATAACCGCATCAGACACGCCGCTCGAAGGTTTGTACAGATCCAGAGAAACGCGCCTGATTCCAGGGTCCACTGCGTATGCAGTGTCCGCCTGAGGTGAGTCGAACGTCGTCAACAGCACTTGGTGATGCATACGGCACCACGCGTTCGCCAATAAACACGCCACGCGCTCGGCGCCGCCAAAACCGAGGGAACTGATGAGTAATTGGATTTTCAATCCTTCGCCTTCATCCTCGTAACGTTCTTTTGGCGGTCCCACAGGTTCGCCAACCCGCGCATGACTCCGCCGCCGCCCCACGTAATCAGCCACTGCAGATACAGCTTCGTACTTCCCGGCCTTCGCCTCAACAACTGAACAATGGATTCCCTGGCCTTTCGCCCCAAACCGCTCCGCATACAGAACGACAATCTGATGTCATCGTAGTCCGCGGGTTGCGCTTGTTTCAGAGCCAACAGATCCTCTATACGAATACCGCGACAAAGCGAATCTGTACCGGTCACTCGGCGCTCGCGCGCAAGCGTCCTGGCGAGTTCGCTGAAAGCCTGTTGCTCTCGACTCCTTGCGATACTGATCTGTGTCGGCCTGTGACGCATAAAGTACAGTTCTTCCGGGAGGTTTGCAGTCCGACAACGATCTTGCAACCGAAGTGTCAGATCGTAGTCTTGCGCAAATTTGAACTGCTCTCGATACCCGCCGACTTCCCGAAGCATGTCGTTGCGGAACATCAAAGAGCCGTGGGAAAACTGATTGACTTCGATGTGTCGCTCATGCAGGAGCTCCGAGTTGGACTCATAGTGTCTGCCACCTATTCTCGATCCGTCCTCGTCCAGCACCCCCACCCAAGACCCTACCGCACAGACCCTGGGATTGGCGGCCAAGTAGCGCAGCTGCTTTTCTATACGGTCGGGTCCGGAAACATCATCGGCGTCCTGGCGCGCCACGAAGTCTCCGGTTGCGTAAGTCAGACCATGATTCAGCGCCGCGGTCAGACCCCGATTATCTTGACTTACCACCCGGATACGCTGATCGCTGAATCTCCGCAGGACGTTTCGGGTCCCGTCGGTTGATCCATCGTCCACGACAATCACTTCTAGCGAGCGGTGGCTTTGATCGAGGACGCTTTTCAACGCATCCTCGACGAAGTGCTCGCCGTTAAAGACACCCATGAGGATACTGACCCTCGTGTCTATATGCGCGGTGCGTTCGATGCGGCCCACCGTCGGCAATTCCGAGAATGAAATGTGCGCGCCCGGTTTCGGGGTTTTGATATCCAGTCGTCCCGCTTCAGGCGCCCGACGCCGGAACTGCCGTCGATCGCAACCGACGTCCGTGCTCGACTCCAGAGAACCGATCCACTGTTGCCTCGATCACCCCGCTGGAATCGGTGCTCCTCCCAAGAATTCGGGATCTCGCGGTAAGGCATGTAGCCGCGGCATCGACGAGAACCAGGAGGATTGCGCCGCATTAGTCCTTCGCCGCGCAGACATCGTCGATTAGCTGCCTTTCAATCCGGGCTATCGCTGGCAGCGAAAAATTTTCCACCGCAAAACGACGGGCATTTTCGCCTATGCGCTGAAGGTGCCCCTCGGCGCTCCGCACTTCATCAATAGCGGCAGCCAACGCCCCTACTGTCGGCGGACACAACCAACCCGTCTCCCGGTGACGCAACAGTTCGCGTATTCCCGGTGTTTCTACTCCGATTACGACGAGACCGCATGCCATTGCCTCGATAATTGCCTTCGGATGTCCCTCATACAGTGACGGCGATACGAGAATCCCCGCTTTGTTCAATATATCCGGCAGTTCCTCGTGCGGTACGCGACCACGCCAGACGACACGCTGTCCCAAGTCCGAAAACGCAGACCGCAGTGACGCCTCTTCCTCTCCGCATCCGACGATTTCCAGAATCATTCTATTGCGCCGCATGGCCCGCAGAAGGATCGGCAGGTTTTTCTGAGCAGTCACTCGCCCTACGAACACAATGCGATCTGGGTTTCCACTATTTGCATTCGGCGCAAATCGCTCGATATCGACATAGTTCGGAATGACACGAATGCGTGACGCAAGCGCCGGATATCGACGAGAAATACCGTCACTCATGGCCCGGGTAGTGACGATGAGTCTCGCCGCGTCCCGCCAAACGCGTCCCTCTACGTTCCGGGAAAACTCAGCCTGGCGGGAATCGGCGCCGTGTTTCCGCTCCTCGAACTCGGACCATATGTAACCCATGCGTGCAAGCAATGGTTTTCGGGCCATCCGGGATACACGCCAGGGAATAACAGAGCCGTTCGATTGATTCGTTTTGATCAGATCGAACGCAGACCACTTCGGAAAGAACAGAAACGGAACGAGCTTCTCATAGACGCGGGCGGGAAGATTCCATCGATTGTAAAGCAGTTCGATGCCGCCCAAGGCGCCGAAGTATCGAATTTCCTCCCTATTTCCGTAGCTGACGATTCCTATCCGCAGGCCGTTCCCAATGTGGTGTCGATAGAGCGCAAGTTCGCGATCGAGTATACCGGCCTCGTCCCACGCCCCCAAACTACCGAATCGACTCAAGAACAGCGCCAGTCGCGCAGGTATCATTCCGCTCCAGACAACCCTGGCTTACGGGCAACGACCAACAACATATGTCCGCAACCGTCCTCTATCCAAGTCAATTTGGACAATCCTTTTTGCAAGACAGACCCGACGTGGTAGGGACCAAGCTGTCTTCCTATGAGCTTCTTGAGTGTAGGGAATTCGTCGAATATTCCCTTGTAACTGTCGTACGCTCCGGTCGCCACTACGTCGAAACCGCTTTCGCCAACCAGTGCAACGAATTCTTCCTTGGTGAACGCATATTGATAAAATTCTCCGGACACGGGCTTCGCATTGTACGTCCCGAGGGCGGCCTTGAGTCGCCGAATCCGATTTACGAACGGTACGGTGAATATAGCGGTACCGGCCGGCTTCAAAACTCGCCAAGCCTCCTTCAAGAAAGGCTCCGGCCCCTCCGCCCTGTGTTCGACGACACCGAGCGAAATGTAGCCTGCGTAATAGTCATCGGGCACATCGATGTTCAGCACGTTTCCGACGCGAACACTAAGGGCGGGAAACCTTTGCTTTACCATCTCTATGGTCTGCGGTGCCCAGTCGACCCCCTCAACCTCGTAGCCTCGATGGCTCAACGCCAGAACGTTTTGTGCGAGTCCGCAGCCGGCCTCAATAATTTTTCCGCGCTTTGGAAGATATTTCGTGAAACAGCGCTCAAATTTCCCAAGATGACCCAGACCGGCCGAAGCGTACAGAGATTCCACATTGGATTGCGTCCACTGCCGATCCCAATAATCCGAATCCGCAGTCTGGACGTAATACGCCAAACGACCGCCTTCCAAGCGATGAATTATTTTTCTATTCTCGTCCAAGCTATGCGCTTGCACATCGACGTCGCGAGTTCACAAACCTGCAAACCCACTTTCGCCCCAGCAGCTGAATAGGGCAACGATTTCGATCGCATTGCTGGCTCTTTAACGAGTGTGTACATCACCTCAACGGGTGACGGATTCTTCGCAATATCTTGCAGATGCGTCGATCGTAAAAAGCCTTGTAAAAACCCACGCGGTCGTTTAGATGCATCATTGCCCGGACGCAGCCCGTGTAGTTGTTGGACAAAATCGCCCGAACGTGTTGATCCTCATGGATGGCACAATTTCCAAATTCGATCACGAACACGTCGGATGCGAGAAGATAAGCTCTGAATATTCGTTTCTCATCCAACAGGCGCGCAATGATCGCATCAATAGCGCTGAATATAACGGGAAAATCGTGGAAAGCGACGGCACCGTTTTCATCCACCACGTTTATACAAAACGCAAAATCCGAAATGGCCGCTTTATGGGTATGTTCGCCATCGATGAAACAAAGGCTTGGCCTGGGTTTCACATTTTTTGGATCAACATGTCTTGCGTCCAGCTCGAAGCAGGTCAACTTATTCACGTCCGCCGACGGTAACCGCTCGAGGTTCTCGATCATCCTTTGCGTGCTATTGTCTTCATAAACATCATCGCGACCTCGTTCGTCGGGCTGCACAAGGGGCCGAGGATCGATCGAGTAGATGTGGCTACAGCGCGGGTCCAGGACATACGGCTGAAGACTTCCTCCTAATTGCGAGCCGATCTCAAGGTAACAATACGACTCGCTGGATCCTCTTACGGCACGTTGTAAAGCCAATAACGCGCTTCTGTCCTCCGCTGACGTGCTCGAACGAATGGCGTTGAAAATCGTAATATCGCCGGAATCGATCATTGCTTCGTATACGTTATTTTTCATGACGCAACTGCGGGCCTTTGTTTGTTACGGATACGCTTGATGTGATGCGAACCGAGATCATGATTTCCATGGTTAATCTTCCAGGACGCGAGGTCATTACACCCACACTGTCCGGCGGGAGCGGGCGCACCACCCAGCACCGTGTGCCACGGAAATTTAAATGCCACGTCGCGCGGGCTTCGCTCGCGGTTCGATTCGCGCCCAGATCTCGCCCCATCGAATTTCCAGTTGACGCACCATGCAACCTGCAGTTTCGAGTTCCGTTACCAAGGATTCTTTTGTGTATTCCGTTTGGTGTGTGCTGTCCAAACGCCACTCAACGCCGATCTCTTCTTTTAGAGGAACCCTCCAGTCTCGATCGAACATCGGTACTCTTATCAGTATCGTGCGAGGACACATGCGCTCGACAATCTTCCGTAAAAAGTCTATTCGCCGTTCTATGTGCTCAAGAATATTTGACAACACCACGACGTCGTAATTTTCAACAGGCAAATCGTGCAGTGCGTCCCCAACGACGAAAGATACATTCTTGTTCTTATTCTTGCATCGAGCTGTGTGTACGCTTTCCGCATTCTGGTCTATGCCTAAGACGACGACGTTTTCCAATCCGCCGATGTCGCGAGTTACGGTTCCGTCACCGCAACCGATGTCCACTACGCGGTCACCCGCTTCAATATTCTTTAAGAAGAACGCGTGATAGTTCATGTGTCTGTGTTTCGTGTGCTCACCGCCGCCGTAGTCCCGGGCAAGCTTTCCCTCTAGACCGTACAGCTCGTTTTCTATGCGGAACAGCGACCGAAGACCTTCCACCGGCGACGCTGCATCGGCGAGCGCGCCGAGTCCAATTTGAACCGCACGCTCGACGACGCGCTTAGGGATCTTGCTCAGTATCGTCTTGACGACGACCGCGACGCGCCTCCTCATCTTGGCAGAACGACAAGCTCTTCTTGCAGATTTACCGGACCCAACGAGCGATTAAAAAGGATTTGCATCCCCCAATCCGGGACTGTGTCCGCTAGCCAGCAGCATCTCATCATGACTTTTTGCGATAGCAGCCCAAATAAACGTCCCACTCGCCTAATGCTGAAACAATGTCGGCGTGCTCACAAAATCTCGGTGAACTTTTCTTCAGAAATCGCTCATGTTCGCAAATAAAGCCTGCTAACCTGCTCTTGATCATTTCGTAGCTGTAAATTCTGTGTGAGTTGTATGCCACACACGGTTCTCCCCGCGTCATTGGTACGGAAAAGACGAAATTGCCGTCTTGTCGTAATAGATTCGCTATTTTTTCTATAGCTTTCTTATCGCCGTCGAAATCCACAGAGTCGCCATAACGGCCGAGTCCGATATGCTCTATCGAACTCAGTGACGTGACCAGATCAAATTTTTTTAACCCATCGTAACTGGCAATATCTTCGGTGAGTATGGTTTCATTGCTCAACGAAGATGCTCTCTCCCTGACGTCAAGCGTGTGCACATGGAAGTGTGACATAACGCCGATTAACCACTGCCGATATGAACCTATATCCAGAATTTCCCCTGGGGTTATTCTTGCGATTTGCTCTGTGGCAAATTCGCACTCAAGTTCCATGTTGTTGGTTGCGTGCGGAGCCGCGTCCCAACGAAAATCCGAGATGACTGTGAACTCTTTGAAATATTCTTTTGCACGCTCGAATTCATTCTGCACCCTGGCGGCCTCTGCGGGTGGAATCGGGGGCGCAATCGACCGAACGCTCACACGCCGGTTGAAAGGTCGCAGGATTCTGTTCGAGACGCTAATTAACTTGCTTAACATCGGTTCTGCGCTCGTAAGTCAAAGAAAGTTTGACAGCCGGTGTTGTGACATCAATACAACAGTATGACGTTGCCAAGGAATGACAAAAGAAATCGCGGCATGGCGACGTTGCCCGTGCAGAAATCTATGTTCACATCGGCATACGGCGACATCGATCACACCGTTTGATGCGATGCTCGTTTGCTAGACTGCTTAGGCATCCTCTATGTCTGAGATATTTCCCTTTTTGCCGCTGCTTCCTTTGATCGCTTTAATACAAAGTTGCTCCAGCCGGTCGGCAAAGTGATCGATGTCGGCTTCGCGGATGACGGTTTCGCGCGCGGCATGCCCGATCCTGCTTCTCCGGTCCGGGTCCTGCAACAATCCGTTTATGGCCCGGACTACACTATCGCGATCGCCCGGTTGAACAAAAACAACGTTTTCGCCTCCCTGCATCATGGTCTCCGACCACAGGCCTCTTGTTCTGGTGAGCACAACCGGTCTGCCGCACGCCATAGCCTGCAGAGTTACGCTCTGACCCGACGGTTGTCCGCTTTCAACCAGCGGCACTACAACCACTTTGGCTTGCCGGTACAACTTTCTGAGTTCTATCTCCTCGATGTCCTCCTCATGCCACGACCCACGCCTAAGCACAACATTGGATGGCAAAGGCGACCGAAGTTTTCGGTTGGTGACGATCATTACTCGCGATTTGATACGATTCGCCGCATCCACAATGAGGTCGTAATCCCTTCGTGAGTCATTTCCGACTGCGAGTACGTAATCCCGTTCCGACGTCGCGGGATCGACGCTCCAGAACCTTGTATCGACACCAAATTGGTTAACGACGACGTTGTCGCTATTCAACCGGTAGTACGATCGCATTTTACGCAGTTCGTTTTCACTGAATACTAGAGACCACGTCTTGGTGAGAAAGTATCTATTGAGGGCTCTGCGTACGACATTGTGATAGTAGTCGGTCAAACCAAGTAGGATACCTAC
>JBFGKR010000025.1:0-11569 GCA_041576575.1 Arenicellales bacterium
CCTCCGATGTGTTCGAGCTGGCCAGCCTAAGCGGCTTTGAAGCCCCTGGCAAGTGCTGGAGTGCCATCCGCGCGGGATCATGGTATGTTGGGTCCGAGAGACAAACCGAGGTGGAGACATGTCGCGAGCAGCTGAGTCCGTCACGAGAGGTAGCCGTGTAGAGCGCGAGACGCATGCCAAGGCCTTGCGCGCATGGCTTCCGCAACACGCGGTTCTCGACCAAGTGGAGGAACTCAGGCCCTACGAATGCGACGGTCTCAGCGCCTACCGCAAGTTGCCCCTACTCGTCGTGTTGCCCGATGCCGTGGAGCAGGTGCAAGCGGTAATGCGGTATTGTGCGCGTCAGCAAATCCCGGTGGTGGCGCGCGGCGCAGGGACGGGTTTGTCCGGCGGCGCGTTACCACTCGAAAACGGTGTGCTCTTGAGCCTCGCAAAATTCAATCGGATTCTCGATATCGATCTCGTCAATCGTACGGCACGGGTCCAACCCGGCGTGCGCAATCTGGCGATCACCGAAGCGGTGTCCGCTTCCGGATTCTATTACGCGCCCGATCCGTCTTCTCAGATTGCCTGCAGCATCGGCGGTAACGTGGCGGAGAACGCAGGAGGTCTGCACTGCCTCAAGTACGGCCTCACGGTGCACAACATCATGAAACTGCAGGTCGTCACTGTGAATGGTGACTTGATCACAATCGGCTCAGACGGCCTCGATTCCCCCGGCTACGACCTGTTGGCCTTGATGACCGGTTCCGAGGGTATGCTGGGTATCATTGTGGAGATAACCGTTCGTCTGTTGCCGACCCCGGAGTCTGCGAAACTGATCATGGCTTCGTTCGCGGAAGTGGAGAAGGCGGGCAACGCCGTGGGCGACATCATCGCAACCGGAATAATCCCCGGCGGACTGGAGATGATGGACAACATGGCGACCCGGGCGACCGAGGACTTCGTCCATGCCGGCTACGACGTCGACGCCGCGGCGATTCTGCTGTGTGAGCTGGACGGTACGCCCGAGGAAGTGGACGACGACATTCTCCGCGTCAAGGGGGCGTTGCAGCGGAGCGGATGTACCGACATCCGCATCGCGAGGGACGAGCAGGAGCGGCAACTGTTCTGGTCCGGACGCAAGGCGGCGTTCCCGGCGGCGGGACGAATCTCGCCCGATTATTACTGCATAGACGGAACCATCCCCCGACGGCAAATCGGTAAGGTCTTGACCCGCATCGCGGAGATGGGTCGCGAGTACGGCCTGCGCGTGGCCAATGTATTTCACGCCGGAGACGGTAATCTCCACCCCTTGATACTGTACGACGGCAACAAGCCTGGTGAACTGGAGCGCACTGAAGAACTCGGCGGCAAGATTCTGGAATTATGTGTGGAAGTGGGTGGGACCATCACCGGCGAGCACGGGGTGGGCGTCGAAAAGATCGATCAAATGTGCGTGCAGTTCAGTCCGCAGGAGCTCACACAATTCCACGCACTGAAAAGGGCGTTCGATCCGAAAGAACTGCTCAACCCCGGTAAAGCAGTTCCCACTCTCAGTCGTTGTGCCGAATTCGGCGCCATGCACGTGCGCAAGGGCGAACTGAAGTTTCCCCACTTGGAGCGATTCTGACGCCGTGGAACCCGCTTCGATCCCCGACAAAGACATCGCCGAAGAACTATGCCACACGGTAAAGCGGGCGGCGTCCGAAGGCACGCCCTTACGTATCCAAGGCGCCGATACCAAAGCCTTCTACGGCCGCCACAGCGAGGGTCTCGTCGTCGACGTGCGCGCCCACTCCGGTGTGGTCAGCTACGAACCCTCCGAGTTGGTAATCACCGCGCGCGCCGGTACGCGGCTTGCGGACCTGAAGTCGGTGATGGCGGAGAGAGGCCAGATGTTGGGATTCGAACCGCCCAGCTACGCGGACGACGCGACCCTCGGGGGGACTATAGCCTGCGGTTTTTCCGGCCCACGCCGGCCCTACAGCGGCGCGGCGCGCGACTTCGTGCTGGGAACGCGCGTCATCAACGGCCGCGGCGAGCTCATGCGCTTCGGAGGCCAAGTGATGAAAAACGTCGCCGGCTACGACGTTTCCCGCTTGATGGTCGGAGCATTGGGCACCTTGGGTGTAATCGCCGAGGTGTCCCTGAAGGTATTGCCTATTCCGGCGCGCGAGGCCACGGTGCGCTTGTCACTGCGTGTCGAGGACGCAATCCGGCGAATGAACGAATGGGCCGGACAGCCCATTCCCGTCTCGGCAACCTGCCACTACGACGATAACCTGTGGGTTCGGCTTTCCGGATCCGAGAAAGGCATTGCAGCGGCAATGGCGAGAATCGGCGGCGATGCGGTAGACGATGTCGCCGATTTCTGGACGAGCATCCGCGAGCATCGACACGCATTCTTCGATGGCGTGCGGCCGCTGTGGCGGCTGTCCGTCCCTCAGGGATCGCCGCCGTGTTCCCTCGACGGCGACACGCTGATCGAATGGGGAGGAGGGCAACGTTGGCTCAAGACCGAGGCAAGCGCGGAAACGATACGCGCTGACATCGCCCGTATGGGTGGTCACGCGGTTTTGTTTCGAGGCGGCGATAGGTCCTCGGAGGTGTTTCAACCGTTGCACCCTGGAGTGCTGGAATTGCACCGGAATTTAAAAGATGCGTTCGACCCGGAGCGGATTTTCAACTGTGGGCGGATGTACGAGGATTTCTAGAAAAATGCAAGGCTCGAAGCGGACAACGGCGAAGCCGGATGTGTCCGCAATGGCGCGGACACAACACACATCGGAACCTGGATATACGACGATGTCACTTCGTCGCTTTAACACGACGTAATGCAGACTGCGCTCGCCGATTTCATACGCGGAACACGAAAGGGGATGGAGGCGGAGGCTATCCTCCGGGCGTGCGTCCACTGCGGATTCTGCACCGCGACATGTCCGACCTACCAGCTGCTGGGGGACGAGCTCGACGGTCCACGCGGTCGAATTTACCTGATGAAGCAAGTTCTCGAGGGCGAAACTCCAACGGCAACGACGCAGTTGCATCTCGACCGATGCCTCACCTGCCGGAGTTGCGAAACCACCTGTCCCTCCGGTGTCCGTTACGGTCGACTGCTGGATCTGGGGCGTGAGGCCGTCGATGCACGCGTCATGCGATCGCCCTGGGACCGTGCCGCCCGTTGGACTCTGCGCTCCATCATTCCCTATCGGCGGCGATTCGGCGCATTGTTGAAACTCGGGCAATGGGTGCGGCCGATGATGCCGGAGTCGATGAAGCGACTGGTCCCGTCCATCTCACACGCCGGCACATGGCCTGACAATCCGCATCCTCGCACCATGCTGGTGCTGCAGGGTTGCGCGCAACCCGCCTTGGCACCCGAAATCAACGCCGCCTCTGCGCGCGTATTGGACCGTCTGGGAATAAGGCTGGTCGCGGCGGAAGACACGTGCTGCGGGGCACTGAGCCATCATCTATCTGCACCGGAGGAAGCGCTGGGGTTCATGCGACGTAATATTGATGCTTGGTGGCCTCATATCGAGCGAGGGGCGGAAGCGATCGTAATGACGGCCAGCGGTTGCGGCGCCCTCGTCAAGGAATACGGGTATCTGTTACACGACGATCCCGTCTACGCGGAGAAGGCGGCGCGCGTGTCGGAGTTGACGCGGGACCTTTGCGAGGTGCTCAATGCCGAAGATCTTGCCCCACTGAACGTCGAGGTGCGGAAGCGTGTGGCGTTCCATGCCCCCTGCACCCTGCAGCACGGCCAGAACCTACACGGCGTGGTGGAGTCCATCTTGACCCGCCTCGAAGTCGCGCTGACCCCGGTACCGGACGCGCACCTGTGTTGCGGCTCCGCCGGCACCTATTCTATCCTTCAGCGGGGCCTCGCCGGCCGCCTTCGAGACAACAAACTTAAAGCATTGCAATCCGGTGAACCCGGGCTGATCGTCACCGCCAACATCGGATGCTTGGCGCATTTGGCGGCGGGGGCCGCGGTTCCGGTCAAGCACTGGATACAGCTGCTCGACGCATGAGCCGGGACGCGCCGTTTGCAAGCAACGCCCGGGCCACGCGGCCCACGCGATCGACGGCTGCGCGCCGATCCCGTTTGTCGGACGCATCGGCTTCTCGCTGCGGGAGTGCTATGAAATCGTTCTCGTCAATGAACAGGGACTGCGTGCCGATCCGTGCCGCACGTCCCGTTGAATGGGAACAGCAACCGATCGTGCAGTTTAGCGGAGATTTTCGATGTCCTTGATTCAACGGCTACTGGAGCGAGAACAAGCAGACAATCCGATACGCGTCGCCCTGATCGGGGCGGGCAAATTTGGTTCCATGTTTCTGTCGCAAGCGGCCACCACGCCGGGCGTGCACGTGGCCGCGATCGCCGATCTCGATCCGGCAAAGGTGCACGTCACCTTGGAACGCGTAGGATGGCGCGCGCAGACCTGCAACGCAGCGGCGATGGCGCAAGCGTTGTCGAAGCGTGGAACCGTCGTCACCGACGACGTCGACACGCTTTTCGCCACCGACGCGATTGACGTCATCATTGAGAGTACGGGTCAGGTGGTCGCAGGCGTAAACCACGCATCGCGGGCTTTTGCCGCCGGGAAGCACGTCGTCATGGTGAATGTCGAAGCGGATGCATTGGTGGGACCGGCCTTGGCGAGGGAAGCGGCAAAGGCGGGTGTCATCTATTCTTTGGCCAGCGGAGATCAGCCGGCATTGATCTGCGAGTTGGTCGACTGGGCTCGCACCAGCGGATTTACCGTAATCTGTGCGGGCAAAGGGACTAAATATCTTCCCGCGTATCATCG
The DNA here is from genome assembly GCA_041576575.1 of Arenicellales bacterium. GTDB lineage: Bacteria > Pseudomonadota > Gammaproteobacteria > Arenicellales > JAANXG01 > CALZGZ01. Next base: position 4,803 of record JBFGKR010000025.1, read on the forward strand.
ATCGACGCCCGAAACCGTGTGGCGGCATTACGGTTTTACCGAGGAGCAAGTCTCCAGCGGCGATTACAATGCGCAGATGTTCAATTCATTCCTCGACGGCACCAAATCAGCGATTGAAATGGCCGCGGTGGCCAACGCCACGGGACTGATACCGCAGAACGAAGGATTGCAGTTTCCCGCGTGTTCGGTGGACGAGCTGGCGCAGGTTTGTTGCCCAAAGGAATTCGGCGGAGTATTGAGCCGTGCCGGCACCGTGGAAGTGGTATCGAGCTTGCATCGCGACGGCAGCGATGTGGAGCGCGACCTGAGATGGGGGGTTTATGTCACTTTCGAGTCAGAGAGCGAATATACGAGACGCTGTTTCAGTGAGTACGGCGTGTTGACCGATGACAGCGGACGATTCGCCGCACTCTACCGTCCGACCCACTTCATCGGTTTGGAGCTGGGACTTTCGGTCGCCCAAGCGGTGTTGCGCAACGAATCCATGGGGACGGCGAGGGAGTTCATCGCCGATGTTGCCGCAATCGCGAAGCGCGATCTCGCCGCCGGCGAGCGCTTGGACGGCGAAGGCGGATACACCGTGTACGGTAGACTGGCGCCAGCCGCCACGAGCCTGGAGCGCGATTTGGTGCCGCTTGGATTGACCGCCGGATTGCGATTGCGTTCCCCGGTGACTGCGGATGAACCCATTACCTGGAGAGACGTCGAGCGCCCCGAGAATTCCCTAGCCCTGGACCTGCGCCGCAAGATGGCGGGTACAGTCGTCCAAGGTTCGCTATAATCGCGCGCCCCAAGCTCCCAGAAGCGGCTCATGTCGGATCAACCCTATTACCGACGCCACGTGTTTTTTTGCGTAAATCGACGCGACAACGGCAAGGCCTGCTGTGCGGATCACGATTCGTCTCGCATGCGCGACTACGCCAAAGCGAGGGCTAAGGAACTCGGAATCCACGGCAAGGGGGGCGTTCGCATCAATCAGGCGGGCTGTCTGGACCGCTGCGAAGAGGGGCCGGTGATGGTCGTGTACCCGGAAGGTGTCTGGTACAGCTACGTCGACGAGGAAGACCTGGATGAAATTATTGAAGAACACCTCGTCAACGGGCGCGTGGTTGAACGCCTCAAGATTTAGCACCATTTCCCGGACGACGGCGTACATCGCGGCATTCGCGGCAGCGGACAAAGCCGCGCGGGGGAAGTGATTTTTCGCCTGGCGCCGAGAGTTCGGAAGCCAGCCTGAGACACGTCCACGGGCGTGCGAACGCGGAAAATTCGTCTATACTTCTGTTACATAGGAAGTTTGACAAAACTGTAGTTATATTAGATAATTATTATATCCTGAAGTTTTGGTGGTGCTTCGGGAACAGAAAATCGGGCGTTGGCTGGGATGCGGACACCCACAGTCTCCTCCATCCTCCTTTGGTGGTTTGGGCGTGGCTCCTTCTAGGCCACGCCTTTTTTTTCCGTTGCCGCCACGCGGGGAGCCTCCAATCCGGCACGCGGCGTCTTGTAACTTGGTGCCCTGTTTAGTAGTATCCGCCTCCGCACTTCGCTGAGCCCTGCGATCGTAATGAAGACTTACACCGCGAGACCAAAAGACATCCGCCGCAACTGGTACGTCGTCGACGCCACCGACAAGGTGCTGGGTCGGCTCGCCGGCGAGGTGGCGCGTCGATTGCGAGGCAAACACAAACCCGAGTACACCCCGCACATGGATACGGGTGATCACGTGGTCGTCATCAACGCAGAAAAAGTGCGGGTGACCGGTAACAAGGCGGCCGACAAGATCTATTTTCGGCACACCGGTTATCCGGGCGGTATAAAATCCGAGTCGTTCGAGAAGGCTCTGGCGAAACACCCCGAACGAGTCATCGAAACGGCGGTAAAAGGCATGTTGCCCAAGAACCCGCTTGGCCGAGCCGTGTTTTCCAAGCTCCACGTATACGCGGGACCCGAACACCGGCATCAGGCCCAGCAACCCAAGCCGTTAGAGATATAAATTAGAAGAGGTAACACGTGGCCAACACCGAAGAGGTCTACACAGGCACGGGTCGGCGCAAGTCGTCCACCGCGCGAGTGCGTTTGAAGCTTGGCGGCGGAAAGATCGTCGTCAACCGGCTGCCCCTCGATGAATACTTCGGCCGTGAAACTTCCCGCATGATCGCACGTCAACCCCTGGTCACCGCCGAGATGGAAAACACGTTCGACATAGAAGTCAACGTCGGAGGAGGCGGCAACAGCGGGCAAGCCGGGGCCATTCGCCACGGTATCACGCGGGCTCTGCTAGTCTACGACGACACCCTCCGGCGGAAACTGCGCAAGGCCGGCTTCGTGACCCGCGACGCCAGGGAGGTCGAGCGCAAAAAAGTGGGGCTCCACAAGGCCCGCAAGCGTCCGCAGTACTCAAAACGTTAGACCTAGCGCCTGGGTTCGGGGCGCACTTGACCGAAGGGCGAAGCGCGCGAGCGCCGCTTGACCACCGGATCAATGGCACATTGCGCAGAACGGTCCAGAAACTTGCGGCTACCGGCGTCAACGACCGCGGCCCCCTTACCCCTCTTATACAAATACATTAAACTCCCAACCAAACTCGATCCCGCTGGGGGATCGTCTAGTGGTAGGACAGCGGACTCTGACTCCGCCAGCGGGGGTTCGAATCCCTCTCCCCCAGCCAGTTCATCCGGTAGAATCATTGACCTGCTTCGATACAGCCGCTGTATTTCCAATCTGTTGCCTCAAGTCGCCTATACGACCAAGCTAATATGCTCCCGCTCGGGGAAATCGGGGATGAATGCAGCGGGTCGTACCGCTGGTAGCACACTTTTTACGGTTGACGCACGTCTTCAGATCTTCGGGCCACGACCAGCCAGGCTTTATAAGTAAGCCAGGGCATCGGACATCGACTGCACGCGTCGCTGTTGACAGCGTGTTCGCTGTTGTTAGCGGCACGTCAACGCCTTTACCGCGTTAGAGCATTCGACAAGAGCATAGTCTGGGGAATTCGTGCGATCTTCAGGCAACGATACGAAGGTGCTGGCGCGCAACTATCAATACCGAAAACTTGAGAACGAACAAAAAAATATCTGTGTTGTTTCGTGACAACAGTAGCGTGCTTCGGATATCGATAGTCTGCCTTTCCCGGCGAATCTGCCATCAGGCCAAGACTTGTCCCCGCTTACAGCCTATTATTTACAGAAGCAACCCCAGGGCGTGCAGATCAGCACACATGTGCATTCGACTTTCTGCGCGGTCACAAATGGAGCTGCAATCCGATCTACCTTAAAGCTCGGGATTGCTCTAGGCTCGTCTGCGCTTTCGTAAACAACCTCATCTTCCGTGCCCCGATCGATCAGAATCATCCATGATGGGTCGATACCGGTCTGATCAACAATGGCTTTGCGGAGCTCCTCCGGTAGTAACAATGGTTGACCTTTACATTCAGTGTATCTATCCAAGTCCGACATGATTATCCTCCTGCGGTGATTTGTTGTATCGAAAAACCGTCGCTCATGAAAGCGACCCCAGCGGAATACCCGTCGCCCTGGCCACATTTGAACGACGCGATATTCGATTCGAGCATACCTGCCGATCACCAAACGCGGTGAGTGTAGATCTCTCTCCGTTAGAAATTTAGCGTCAGTCGCACCAATACCGTTCTATCCGCAATAAAGCGCGGATTGCTCGGCTCCTGGCTCTGAATGTTCAGATCCTGAAAAAGAAATTTTTTATCGAAGATGTTTTTTACTTCCAGGCTTGCGATTCCTCTACGTTTCTTGAGCCTGTATCCAATTGCGGCGTCTACTAATACGAATTCGTCTTCGTTTTCGGTAAACGTGGATGATTCCGGGAGTTCAACGTTCTGCTTTACGAAAGTGGCGCTGAGTTCGGAAAACCATCCTTTCGCGTCGAAGTAACGTATTGACAGCGGCAAAGTAGTAGTCTCGATTGCAGAAGGAAGATTTACAACAGGTGAGGGATTGCTGTCGAATTCCTCACGTTCCAATTCTGCGCGTAGCGCCCAGTTGGAGTTCGGCGTCCAATAAAGATACAGTCGCGCCAGCTTCTCCTCTTCGTCTAAACGAATTAGATCTCCTGTAAATAGCATAACAATCGGGATCGTCAGCACTCTTTTTGAAAGTTCAATTCCACTGTAAAGATTGGCGCCCAATGTGATATCTGCTCCGGCGCCATAGCGTTTTGCCTGCGTTCCATCGACGTCATCGAAAAATTGGTTGAAGCCGGCGATTTGGGTGGGTTCAAGCGTTTGCTGAAGAATAAGATCGCGTTTGATTGTCTCAAAATAAGCGAACCGAAGATCTAGACCCTCTCGAACGTTCCATTGGAGACCAGCTTTCGGGTTTGTGGAATCGACGTCGTAAGATCCCGATTCAAATGCGTCGTAGCTGGCGCCTAGCGTCCATATTGTTGATCTCTGGGGCGCTAAGTTGAGGTACAGATATCCATTGTAATGTTGCACCGAGACGTCGGGAAAAAGCTCAAAAAGCTGATCTACTGATACGCGTAGATCGACATCGATATCTGTGAAGGACAAACCGGTGATAAGGCTGTGTGGATTGCCCTTACGGAGATACTGAACCTGCGCATCGTAGCCCTTGCTGTCACCGATCGATCGGAACCCCACTGCGTCATCGAAAAAATCATTTTCAAACTCGTTATAAGCAAGCGATGCGATCAGATCCGCACGCGGGGAAAGATTAAGGTGTGACCCGATCCGTATGGTACGGTCTTCGGAAGCTTGTCGCCGAGACGATGAAAAATCTGCAGGATCAAAATTGAGTCTTAGATCTCCTTGGGCTGTATCCCGGTGACGGTATTCGATTTGTGTCGAGAACAGAGAATTCAGATCAATTTGGCCGAATATATTATAAATATCGTGTTCCACGTCACTGTTTTCTCGGAAGCCATCCGACTCGTAGTGATACTGGCCAAAACGGTAACTAAATCGATCCACAATGCCAGCAATGGATATTTCGTCTCCCAGGGTACTCCTATTCCCGACGATTCCGGATGCAACGACACTGATCCCATTCGATTGAAACAACGGACCAAATTCATTGAATGAAGGATCGGCGACACTGCTCGACGTAAGAATGTTGAGATCGGTTTCTACCACGTTCGGTTGTACTGGATCTCTATTGATCGGCTGTAGAAGTTGAGCCTGTAAGAGCTCGCTTGCACGTGCGATTTCATGGCGCGTTTGCCGCGCGTAGCTATCCGAAAGGAAACGATGTGCAGAATGATTGGTTGGATCTAATGAAAGCGATTTTCTGCTTTGGATCAAAGCGAGTTGATCGAAACCAATATTGTCGAATGCGCGAGCAAGACTAATCGCGCGCACCGCCAAGTCTTCGTCCAACAATAACCGCGAACGATAGACGGCCCGATTATCATTCAAAGCAATCGATTTTTGCAGATCCTGCACCGAGTCCATCGGCCGATTCTGAGTCTGTTTGCGAATCGCGTCGTAGAGCCATGGCGTGGGGTCGTTGGGATCGAGTTCCTTTGCAATTGCGAACTGCCTGGCGTCGAGGGGGGCGCGTTTTTCCTCGAAATAGACCTTTCCCAGATAACTCCGCAGCAGCGCGTTGTTGGGATCCAGCGCCACCGCGGTGGCGATGTGGCGGCGGCCCTCCTGCAGTTCACCCTCACGAATCTTCGCCAGACCGAGCCCGAGATGCGGCAGCGGATCCTCCGAATTGAGTTCTATCGCCCTGACGAAAGCGTCCGTCGCTTCGGCGAGTCGCACCTGCGCTAACGCGGCGAATCCAAAGACCATATTGGAGCGGGCTTCGGTCGCGGAGGGGAGGGGTTGATTCCCTGCTTCCACCGCTCGTGCCGCCGCTTCCACTGCCCGATTCAAATGTCCCAGCGACAGCCAGAGTTCCGCTAGTCGGACCCAGGCCAGCGTGTGTGCGGGGTGGTCCCGAACGGCTTGCCGCAGGGTATCGCGCGCGGCCTCCAGCTCAAAGTTCGCCTGCAGGGCGTACGACAGGGCCACCCGGGCGGTCGCGGACTGCGGGTCCAGGTCCACGGCGCGGTGTCCGTTCTCCAAGGCCTCTCGGGGCCTGTTCTGCGCCACGTCGATCACCGCCTTGAGGGCATAGACCCCGCTGCTTTGCGGGTCTTGGTCGAGCGCCAGATCGATAGCGCGGCGGGCTTCGTCCGCGCGGCCCACGGTCAGCAGCAGATTGGCGCGGAAGAGCCAGTACGCGGAATCGCGCCGGGTTTCCGCAACCCGATCCAGACCCTGCAGGGCACGAGAGATGTCGCCCTGGAGGTACGCATCCACGGCCTCCTGCACAACTGGAGCAACGGCCCCATCCGTCCCCTCGCCAACTATTGGAGGATAGTAGAGCGCCCACTGCACGGCATCTCGCGGCTTCACCACAACCTGCATAACCGGTGCGGCGCCCTTCGCGGCGATTGCGGTCTGTCCGTCTGTAAGCGCAATACGCCCCTGCTCGTTCTCGGCGGTGACGCGACCCGCAAACACGCCTATCTGCGCGTCGTGTTCACGCACGCGCAGAAAGAACTCGGTTCCTTCCACGAGCGCGTTTAAAAAGGGTGTGTTTATCTCCAGCGACCGCGGCTGAGGACTGAAGAAATGAATGCCGCCTTTAATGATCTCTATGAATGAACTCGCCCGGTCCGGCGGCGGCGCCACGCGGAGCTCCGTGTTCTCATCGATGCGCAGGACGTTTTCGTTTTCCATAAACACCACCGCCGCCCGGCTTCGGCTGCCAACGCGC
>JBFGKR010000026.1:0-11441 GCA_041576575.1 Arenicellales bacterium
CCGGTGCATTTTCTGGTGCAGGACGCCGCCGGAAACGTGCTCGCGGGTGACCTGCCGCCGATGCGCGCTGAGGAGGGCTGGCAGGAATTGACGGTCTCTTTCTCCAGCAATTCACGCAGGAGCGGCGAACGCGCGTTGCGAGCCCTCGGCGTGCGGTTCGACGCCAATACCTTCGTGCTCGTCGCCCACGACACTAAAGATCTGGTTGAGAGCCGAAACCTCATTGTGCGTTCGTTCGGCACGGCGTTGGCTGTCACAGCGATTCTCACCCTCGGCGGGGGGCTCTTGATAGGCATGGCGCTGCTGCGACGGGTGGACGCGGCGAGCCGCGCCGCGGCAACCATCATGGGCGGCGATCTCTCGCATCGTCTCCCGGTGGCCGGCGCCGGCGACGAATTCGACATGCTGGCCGACGACCTTAATCGCATGCTCAGCCGCATAGAGGAACTGATGGCAAACCTGCGTCACGTCAGCAGCGATATCGCCCACGATCTGCGCACGCCGCTGGGCCGCCTGCGGCAACGCCTCGAGGCCTGCAGAATAAAGCGGCGACATCCCGAAGAGTACGAGGACGCCATCGACCGTGCCATTGAGGATACGGATTCCATACTCAAGACCTTCGATGGGATGCTGCGGATCGCGCAGATCGAATCCGGTACCTCCCGATCGCGCTTTACGGACGTGGATCTCGGTGACGTCGCGGATAACGTGGTGGAGGCCTTCGCCGCGGTGGCGGAGGACGATGGCAAAACGTTAACGGCGCAGATTGCGGAGGAGGTTTCCGTATTCGGCGACCGGGTGCTGCTCACGCAGATGCTGGCAAACATCATCGAAAACGCGCTCCGCCATACGCCGCCGGGAACGGGCGTGGAAGTGCAGGTAAGCAAGCGGCAGACCGGTGCGATCCTGGTGGTGGCGGACAACGGCCCCGGTGTTCCCGCGTCCGAGCGGGGGCGGGTGCTCAATCGTTTCTATCGCCTCGACGCCAGCCGTTCCACCCCAGGGAGCGGCCTCGGTCTGAGTCTGGTCGCGGCGGTGGCAAAGCTCCACGATGCTGCGCTCTCGCTCGAGGACAACCGGCCCGGATTGCGGGTGGCCGTGTCGTTCCCCTGACTCGTGCCCTCGCGCGAGTTCCCCCAGGCGCGCAGGCAACCGTCGGTCGTCTTGTTACCTATTGCGGTGACAGGGCGGGCTAAGCTGCCAAACCTTCTTTCTTAGTTTCGCTCGTCACGAGAAATTTCTCGGGCGATGCTTCAAACTCGTCGAAGCACTCTCGCGAGCAGAATTTGTAAACGCGGCTGTCGTGGAATTTGCTGTAGCCCTGCTCATCGGATACTTCAGTCCCGCATACGGGATCGGTATGGCTCACTTTTCTTGCTTTGTCGCCGCCGCAGCATCCGCCGCTTTGACCACCATGGCTGCGCAGCATATGGGATCCACACCCGAACCGCATCATCAGGAAAAAGGCGCCGATCACTAATAGTAGAGACAACAGACCGTCCATCGCCGACCCTCCTACGGGTTAAAAAATTAAAGTCGCGCACATCTTAGAAGGTGTTACCTGGAAATAGGTCAATCGATCCTGTGGCAGAGGTATTCGCTGTTACTGCGGAGGAATGAAAAAAGCGGTTTCATGAGGTTCGGGCCACAGGTGAATCGTGTGGATCACTTTTTGTGTGTCCGGATCGTAAATATACGTCTTGGATTCCACTTCATCATTGACGTACACAAGATTACCACCGGGAGCGACCGCAATATGTCCTGGCCCTTTACCCAGCGGCTTGGAGTAAAGCATTTTCAACTCCGGAGCCCGGAACATGGACAGCGTCGCGCCTCCCCGGCTGGCGACCAAAACGTATTGCCCGTCGCCTGAGACCGCTATGCCGTGTGGCCCCTTGTCGGTCTTAGCCTTGGCCGCAACGCTCAGCGGATCGGCCTGTATCGCCCATATCTCGTTGGCATAAGTCGCCGTGAGGTAAATCATTGTTCCATCTGGGCTGACTGTGATGTGGTCCGGGCCCTTGCCCACATTTAACGTCTTTGCGACCGCGAGCGACTCCCGATCGATGACAGATAGCGTGTCGTCGCCCTTGTTGACGACATAGATGCGTTTACCGTCCGGGGACGTGGCGACAGAATTGGCCTTGAATCCCGTTTTCACGGTATTGACGACGGAGTTGGTCGCGGTATCGATAACGGATATTCCCTCCAGTGCGGGAACGGTAACGTATACTTGTTTGCCGTCCGGGCTGATCCAGGCGTGGTGACTGTCGCCGCCCACGTCTATGGTGGTGGCCACCTTTCCTTGTTCCAGGTCGACGACACTCACCTCAAAAGGGCCGTCGCCGGCGGACTTGTTCTCCTCGTCCGGGTTTCGGCTCGTCAGGTAGGCGTATTTGCCGTCGGGTGTAACCGCTATACCGTGAGGGTTGACCGGTCCCGCGATGGCTTTCATCACTCTTTCGGTGGCGATATCAATCATGACCAAGTTGTTGGACGGTCCCATGGCCACGAGGAGGATACCTTTCTCACCTTTGGCTGTGCTGCGTTCTCCGCCCTCATGGCCGAGTGTGGAATAGGAGAAGACCATCCCCCAAAACGGGATCAGCAACAGGAATGTGTTCATGCTTAGACGAGTCTTGATCGATTGGTTTGTGTGCTTCATATTCAGTCCGTAGCTTTCACGCGTTTGTGGTTGCGTTCATTGAAATTACTCGGGCGGTAGCGACCACTCAAAGATCCGCTCCGGGATTCCCCCTACATCGCGGATGATCAACTGCAGACTTTTCGCGTCCGCAGGCGCGGGCCCGGCAAACTTCAGCACGCCATAGAGGTGGTGTCCGCCGCCGCCGGGTTCAAACCATCCCAGGGCTTTGATCTCTGAGCCTCCGTCTATACGCAAAAAGGAGAGCGAATCCATATCGAAGTCATCAAGATTCACCAAATGCGTATCCATGCGAACTTCAAAGGAGAGTTCTGTAATGGAATTTTCAGTCAGGGGATTGAGATAGACGACCGTGATTTCAACAGGTCCGGCGTTGTGGATCCGGCGCATATCGCCCTTGGTGACCGCCATCGCCGCACCTCCCCACGCCAGGACCCAGAGGGCGAACGCCGCAGTAATCGGCAGGATAGATGTAAGTATTCGTGGCATTTAAGGCTCCACTAGATGTTTCCAGTCGAAAGTCGTCAATGTGAAATCGGTGCAAACGAAGGTTTTGTTTTTGATGAACCAACGGTGCCGCCCGCACTCGACGCCGACCACAACACTCGCGTTTGCTCTGAACCGATGTGCCCACAAGGTGTGGTGCGTTCGGCCGCTTGCGGACGTCGTTCCCGGCGCATCGGAAGCCCCTTGGAAAATCGCCGAGAAACGCCCGCCATGCCCTCGGTCATTCGGTTACGACCAACGACGAGGTGGGCATCGGTCATAATGGGGTTCTCGCTTCAGTAGCATTTACCACCTACTGGGTTGCGGCAGAGCATTAGTCGGTGGGTCATTTGGCCTGCTTCGACTCCTTCTGGTGTTGGAGCATCTGGGCCATCATCTGCTGCATCGTGTCCATCTGCTGCTGCATGTTGTCCATGCGCTGCTGCATGTGGGTCGCCATGCCGCCGCCCATCATGCCGCCTTGCATGCCCCGGCCGCCCATCATACCGCCGTGCATGCCCTGGCCGCCCATCATGCCGCCGGACATGCCCTTACCCCCCATATGTGGACAGGGTTTTCCGCCCATCGGTGCGCCGCCCATCATGCCGCCACCCTGTCCGTGCATCGTTCCCATCATGTTGGGGCCCATCATGCCCATCATGCCGCCCCCGGATTGGCCCTGCCGCATGCCGTGCATCATGTTCATCATGTCGTGCATCTGCGCCATGTGGTCATCCAATAATTTCTGGCGTTCCTTGGGATCTTCGGCGGCCTGGATCTGCTCCATGGTGCGGTGCATTTTCCGCATGTGGCCTTGCATCGGCATCATGCCCGACGGTGACTCAGCCTGACCGCCGGTCTGCGCCTGCTCAGGATGATGGGCTTCGTGATCCTGTTCCTGGGTCGCCGCAAAGACATTTGGTGCGAATCCAAACAGCGAGACAAGTGATCCGACTGCGAGGGATCGACCAAGAGATAGTTGTTTTCGGTTCATGGTTTGTACTCCAAATTCAATTTGTTAATGGAAGTAAATTAAAACGACGTCTACCTCAAATGCTGAGAAAAGACGCTATTTACGGGTGTCATCCCGGGCCGGCCGGGCGGTATTAGTCATAAAGGTATTTTCGACCTTAGAGTCGCTCACAGTTCAAGGTTCACGGCTCATGAGGACGATGCTGGAGCTTCCGGCGCTGCAGCAAGGCGGATATCCGAATCGTCTTGTGGTATTGCATCATTCTCGTAATGTCTGATCATCTACAAATCGACTACGGAATTCTCGGAGTCACCAAACGGTGTAAGGACAAAACGATCGACCTTGCTGTCATTTCGCCAATCCGAATCGTTCAACAGATACCGGAACTCGTAGCTCTTGCCGCAGGGTAACTCGAGCGTCTTCGAATAGCGCCCATAAGGGCGACGTGTCATGGGGATGGACGATGGATTCCAGTTATTAAAGTCGCCCACCAGCGACACCGTCTTTGGCGCGTCGGTAGACCCGGCTTCGATTGTGAAGGTCACGTTGCAAGTTGTGACATCACGAACGTACCGCTTCTTGATCGTCATTTATCTGCTCCTATCAGCACTGCATGTGAGTGTCGCCGGATTTGTGGGCGAACGTGGTTCGAAAAGTCTAACAATGCGCTGTTCTTACGATAGGAAGTAGGTTACGACTGATGAGATTTCGGGGAAATTTCCAGGAAGTTACGATTCGTTTATCTTTGAAGCGTAACGTCGCTGCTAGCCTGCGTTATGCAGCAGGGGCAAAGTACCGTACTTGTGAACGGATTGGCGCTAGTTCTTGCTGAACATCAAATCGGCAATGTAGCTCGTAGCCGTCTGACCGGTCTGATCGGTGTCATTGAGTACGCCGATAAAGATCAGGCGACGCGGTTCCCGTCCGTACAATGACAAGAAATCCTCGAACAGGTTTCGTTTATATGAGCGCCACTTACCGACGTGTTCGTCGCCGCCGTCGACCACCATCAATTTCTGCGAAGGGTTGCCCGGATCATCAATGGTTTCACCCACCGCGAGGTGGCTGCTCCACACGTATTCAGTGAATCCACCGCCATATGGATGGCCGTGTGCCCAATCCAAATACAGAAACCGCTTCAATCTGAACCACAACGATTGTTTAGAGTCATCGGGATCAAACACAAAGAAGATGCGTATCGGATGATCATCCCCGGCATGAGTGCGTTCGTCGATGCCCGGTAAGGTGTTCTCGATTTTCCACCGCCAGCTCACAACGGGGTACTCCTTGAGGTCGATATTCACGGTCTTTTGGAGAAAAGTCAGCGCCGCGTCCGAATATAATCTAACCGCGTGTACGCCATCATCGACAAACCATTGCGCCACACCTCGCTTAGACGCAGTAGAAGTTTTTCTCAAGTTCCATCCCGCTGGAATTTCGTTTGCTCTGAAGCTGTCTTTGGAGAACCCGATATCCAGGGCATGTTGATTTGCAGAGGACACGGTGCTGATTACGGCGCCACATATGGCGACACCGAACCCGGACGATATTCGCCTGACCAAGTTGCGCCAACCTCCAGACGTGAAAACTTTCGGCATGATTACCCTCCCGTGTACCTTAGTGGTTCTAACTCGAAGCGCTCCACGCAATGTTTGGAGCAGAAGACATATCGATGCCCCCGGTATTCACTAAACAGAATGGCGGTCCATTCGTCCACACGCATGTTACACACCGCATCATGCACCCAGGCGTGTTGTTCGGACTTGCGGTCTCGAATGGCGACATCTTTGAGCCAAAAGATGCGATCAGTGACATCTTCGACACGTGGATCGTGGCTAACCAGAATCACCGAGCGTCCTCCATCCCGGACTATGTCGTGCAGTATCATCACCTCCTAACCACTTTGGGAGTCGAGATTGCCGCCGGGTTCGTCGGCGAGACGCCAGGTGTGAACTACGGGCGCAGATGCAATCCGGGCTATCGCGGGTAGTCGGTCTGATGCAGGGCGATCTCGGTCTCGTTTTGGGTATGCATGAGGCGGTCCCTCAGATCTTTCTGTGCCGCCGCGGTGCGTACCCGTTCTTCCTTGAAATATCCGCTGCTGTCCCACGGTGCGCCAACGCGCTCACACCCCGCCACGATGAGGATGCTAACGAATGCCCCTAGCGGATATACCATCGATCTGCGCATCACTAATATCTCCGCATGGTTCGTCGAAAAAATATAATCGTACCACTTGTGAGGTGGGCACAGGTCAATGTCGCTAGCGCACTGGCAGTTCATGCAACCGCCTCCGCCGGCCGATTGCGGAGGCTGCCGCTGACTAATCGCTGCCGCACACAACCACGTTTTGATGCGTTTGATAATCGATACCCGGATCGACGAAAAACCCACCATGGTGATCGAAAAAGAACGCGTCGCGGGCAGTCAATTTGAGCAGATACCCATTGTAGACATCACCCACCATCAAGCCGCCTGCATGCTCTGCCGCATCCAGCCAGTGGAAGTGGGTATAGCCAGGTTGTCTCGGCAGGTCTTCCGCATCCACGCACCACACCGGATGTTGTCCGCTGGTGTTATCCAGTAGCTTGGCCGACGTGGGTATTCCGTGAAGAATCCAGCCCACGGTGCAGTCGAGCGTGGCATTGCAGTCGCCGTGTCTAGCTTCCGGATAGCCTTGATTCACTTCGCCGGTGTAACGGATGTAAAAAAATCCTTGAAGCTGCCCCTCCTCTTCGCTGGAGCCGTCATCACGACCGCCTCTTTTACCGACAATGGTCGACTGTTGATGGGTGTCAATGTGGTTCTCAAAAAGGAAATCGAAAGGAGGTGCATGATCCCTCCATTTATAGCCATCCGCCTGGGCGATGGTGAAAAAAAGCACAGACAGCAAGAAGGCCAACGGACGTACGATAATCGCGGGCATATTGGTCACCTCCGATAAGCGTTACATGTTGCACGAGACTTCGGTCTAATCACTATAACCTATCACTTTACTTGGTTAGAAGCTCCGTGCCGAGTTGCAGCAGCGTATGCACAATTTTCTGTGATCTAAATCAACTTGTCAGTACGCCGCGGGCGCGAGAGTTAATGAACCTGTAAGTGACACACACCTTGTAATTTGAGCTTTAGTTTCGTCCTGCGGCGACATGTCTTGTGTCCGGTCCGCGTGCGTGTATGCGGACCAGCCGAATACAGGAAAGTCGCGGAATGATGAGTAATCGAGAAGAAGCACTGCTGGTCGAGTTGTCGACGCTTTCAAAAAGTCATTCGCTTTGCTGCTGGGACCATGAGACGTAAGTGTTTTTCGGTGCTGAAGTCGTTCTTTTGGATCGTTGTTTCGGTGCCGCTGAACAGTTGTGGCGGCGAGCCGACGTCATTTTCAGTGTTGCCGCCAGCCGTGAAGATAGCCACTCCAGCAGGCCGAAAGAGCACCGTCCCCTATCTCGTTGCCGACGACTCCGGTAATCTAATCATGAGTTGGACGGAAACTGACGGCGACCAGAGCACGATGTACTTTTCGATTTTGGAAGGCGAGACCTGGTCGCAGCCCATGCGCGTGGCCTCGGGACCGCACTGGTTCGTCCATTGGGCGGATTTACCGGTGATCGCCGGCGATGGCTAGGGCAATCTCATCGCCAGTTATCTGGTCAAGAGCAAGCCCCGAAACTGTGGCTACAATCTGCATCTGGTCCTCTCCCGCGATTACGGCTTTAATTGGACCGAGCTGGTTATCCCCCACAATGACCGTACGCAAACGGAACACGGATTCGCGTCCTTACTGCCCCTGGATGAGGGCCAGTTCTTCGTCACCTGGCTGGACGGAAGAAACAACACCCCGAGTATGCGGAAGAAGAGCGGGTCGCAGTCTCTCAAGGCGGCCTTCCTGGACCGCGACGGGACGATGACCAACGAGGGTCACGTGGACTTGCGTGTCTGCGATTGCTGCCAGCCGTCCGCGGTACGGATGCAGAACGGACCGGCCATACTTTACCGCGACCGCTCCGGCGCCGAGATCCGAGACATCTCCATCGTGTCGTGGGACAGCGGCGAGTGGGCGGGACCATTCCCGGTCGCGCAGGACAATTGGGAGATCCACGGTTGTCCGGTCGACGGTCCCAAGGCGGATAATCACGAACATTCCTTGGTGGTGGCGTGGTTCACCGCCGCGCAAGGGGAGCCCAGGGTGCATGTGGCGTTCTCCAACGACCACGGCAATACCTTCGCAGAACCCATCCGTGTCGACGACGGCAGACCCGTGGGTAAGCCGGACGTGGTGTTGCTCAGTTCCAGCACTGCGGTGGTGACGTGGCTCGAAAGCGCCGACAGGCGTGAGGAGATACGGGCTAGGAAAATTTTCAACGACGGCCGAAAAGAAGCTGCTCACACCATCGCCGCCATATCCGGCGCCGGCGGATTCCCGCAAATCGCGGAATCCAACGGCAGGGTGTATTTCGCCTGGGCCGACGGTCATCGAGTGCGGACGGCCATTCTGCAACCGTGAGCGTAACTTCGTGCGAGAGCCAGGAGACTGGACACACAACGCCAGCGAACGGGTGGTGCTGAAGGGATATCGAGTAATGACCTCGTCATCTTGACTGAGAGCCAGTGGGCGATGCGCGTCGGGCCTACTTGATACCGGCGCCCTTCTGTTCGTATCGGATATACGCAACGATGTCGCTAACGTCTTCCGGGCTGATACCTTCCACCGGCGGCATGTGGCCGAAATCCCAATGGTGTTGCTTGACGCCGTTCTTGACCGCAAGAAAGAAAGCGAGATCGTGGTGGTGCCCGGGTCGATACGTACTGTGAACTAGCGGTGGGCCCTGCCGGCTTCCCCGCCCGCGCGTACCGTGGCAGACGACGCAGGTGTCGTGGTATACCTTTTCGCCGCGTCGTATATCCGCCTTATGGTTTTCGTTGGGGAGAAACAGATTTTGTCTCACCTGTTCCGGATCGGGATCGCCGCAAGAGACAGACAGTATGGCGATCAGGGGGAGGATTTGAAGGTGTCGTTTGTTACCTGCTATACGTCTAGAAAGCAGCGATGCAAATGAACTGTTGATACCCGAACACAGATGAACCGGGATCATGTTGGTTTCACTACTGTCCACTTGTCCATTCAATCTCACTGCGAACGGTCGCGCCTGAATCTTCGGAGACATCACCTTTATTCGGTGTATAGACTGTGATCGCTTCAGCGTATCCGCGCACACGCAAGTCGCCCAAACTGCTAAACGGCGCTACATGCTTGGACAAGGTATGAGTGCGCGCGGAGACCAGTATCTGCGTGCCCAGTTCTTTATTGAGCTGTTCAAGTCGCGCCGCGAGGTTCACGGCGTCCCCGTACACAGTGTAACCGAGTCGATCACCGTCACCGACGACGCCACCGACGACGAGGCCGGTGTTTATACCGATACGGGTCTTCAATTCCATTTTGTCGGTAAGATGGTGTTCACTCCTGAGTTCTATGATTTCCATTGCCGCTCTAACGGCGTTGGCGGCGTGGTCGGCATTCTCGACCGGCAGGTTGAAGCTGGCCAGCATTGAGTCACCCTGAAAATGCGTGACTACACCCCCGAACTGCTGTACGGGTTTCGAGATAGCAGCGAAATATTCGTTGAGAAATTGAAGTATTTCCTCCGGCGGTAGGTTCTCACAGGTCGCGGTAAATCCCTCGATGTCCGTGAACAGTATCGTCGCTTCCCGGGTCTGCGGGCGCAGGATGCCGCGGTCTCTGATGACCGCGGCGGCAATAGTATCGGGTACGAACCTGCCCAACGTCTGGCGAATGAATTCCCGCTCCTGAAGTCCGCGGGTCATGTCGTTGAACTGGGAGGTCAGGCGTCCGACTTCGTCGTCCGAGAGCACCGGCGCCCGCGCCTTGAAGTCCCCGTCGCGCACCGCCCCCATGGAATCGAGGAGCAGATTTATGGGTTTGGTCATTTGCCTCGCAATGAAGAACACGGCTACGCCGACGAGCAGCATTGCCGCGATAATGTCGGCGTGAAACATCTGCGTTCCCATGTGCCATTCAATTGCCTCTAAATCCATGCCGCGATCGACGAGCGATGTTTCCTCGACCACGGAAGCCGCATGGGTTTTGTTCCGGAACAAGATCTCTCTTGACAGTACCAACGCGATTGGAATGATGGAAGTGGAAACGAAGGCCACGATCAGCTTCGTTGCGAGTCGGCCGTTGCCTGGCGGGAACTCGATATCGAATTGCTGCGCAAGCTGGCGCCGCGTGTAAGCGGTGTGACCGAGAATCATGAAGTAGACGTAAACACCGAGCAACACGGCGTAGGTTACGATCAATAAGATCGGATAAACGGTATCCGCACGCCACAAATCGATGGAAGCGCAATTGGCGCAGGTGACGTGCGCAACCAGATGGTGCAACAACAAGGTCGCCAAGTTTAGTGCGAAGATCCATATTGCGGCATAGAGAGGCAGTTTATTGATACGACGCGTCATTTTTTCTACCCCGCACAATCCTTTCATGAAGCACGCAATGGGGCGGAACAACAGATAGCCGCCAGCGAGATTCAGGACGATAAGACTGAGAAAGACGCTCGGTAGAGCGTCCTTGATATGTAGCACGGCGCCCGTATCCAAGGCCGTCACCATACCGATAAGAAGAACAAGGACCGCAACGCTCAACAACGCAGCGTAGAATCGTAACGTGATGGCATTACAATCTAGAAATGGAAATCCTTTTAATCGAGTTAATGCGACCATACTGAATGCTCCACCTAACGCATATTTAGCCGTTCTACTCGTATTGCACCGTGTGTATCCCGGCCAATACTCCGCCCAACGCGAGTCCTTGGACGAAACGACGGCGGGATCGTGAAATGCCCCGGTAGGGAGTTAATAAATTTCTCGAAACCATAACTAATTCCTCTGTATCGGACCGCACAAAATCGGCCCGATGGTGACGATTACAACGTGAGACTAAAGCGCGAAGAGGAACTAGGAGATCGGCGGGCGGAGCAGAGGATGTCTAACGGTTTGCGTGAATCGAAAAGGCGGCGCTTCGGAGGGCACGCCGGTGCCGAAATCGCCGACTTGCGTCGTGCCGCCCGGCACCACCGGTATGCAGACGCCACAGCAGTCCATATCAGTTTGTGCACAGTGATTCTCACCCATAGCCTGCGGACCCGGTGAAGCGTCGTGGCGGGCATGGTCGACCGCCGGCTCTGCGAGTGTAGCGGAGTGATGGATATCCTCGTCGGACAGCGTAGTCGCGAACGCGCCATGCAGCGGTGCGATCACGATTACCATGACCAGCATTAGGGCTATGTAGCGTTCAGA
>JBFGKR010000027.1:0-11131 GCA_041576575.1 Arenicellales bacterium
CCTTATGTCCGCTGGAAGGTTGTGTCGACGTTTACTACGGCAGCAGCGACGACAGCAGCAGCGACGAACGGCGCAAAGCGGGCCGGCGCCACGGACAGAATCACGAAGGTAGCGACGAGGACGGCAAGTCGCGGAGCGCCGACGAGGTTTGCGAACCCGCAGCGGACGAGGTCGGCAGCAGCGAGGACGACCGTCTCGGAAAGCACCGCTCGTCCTCCTCAAAATCCAAGCGACGCGCTCGTTGATCGAGGAAATACGCGAACGAGTCCGGTCGATATACGCTATCTTCGAAGGCCCGGTGCGCCGCTGCCTGCCGGCGGCAGCGGTGTGCGGTTCGGTCGATGTGTGCTCGACACCACCGCGTCTCCCGTTCTCGGGTCTCCCTGGGTCTGGGCGCGTTCGCCCTGGAGTTGGCTCCGAATCCCTGCGGGGTCTCCAAACGTCTGCTCCTAGTTACCGCGCATGGCTCGTCTCGCCGCACTCGCTTGCTTCAACGGTCTGCCGATCGATCCCGAGCGTCTCGCATTGCTCACCCGTGGGATGTTGTTCGGCGCGCCCGCGCACGTCGACTGCGCGAGCACCCCACATTGCGGCGTTGCCTGCATAACGGCGAATTCGACCGGCGCACGAAACCCTAAGGCATCGCCCCTCCGTCATCGTCAGCAACAGCGCGTGTGGTTATACACCGCCGACGCGCGATTGGATAACGGTGCGGAACTTCTGGCGGCGCTTGGCGCCGCTTCAGGACCACGACCGCGCGAACCCGACGATAGTCGGGTTATATTGCTGGCGTACTTGAAATGGGGTGTCGATTGCGTGCGGCACCTGACGGGTGATTTCGCCTTCGCCATCTGGGACGACGCGAACCGGCGCTTGTTCTGCGCCCGCGATGCACTCGGGGTCAAGCCTCTTTATTACGCGACCGCTTCCGATATGTGTTGCGTCGCTTCGCAGGCGCGGCAGATCCTAGGTCAACCAGGGATGGTATTCTCGCTGAATGAATCCGCGGTCGCAGAATACTTATCCGGATATTGCACGGCGAGGCAGGCTTCGTTTTTCGAAGGCCTCAGCGCTCTTCCCGGCGGCCATGTTTTACTGGCGAGCCGGCACGGCCTGCGCGTAAGCCGTTATTGGTATCCTGAGCACCTCCCCACGATTCGCTATCGCGATCGACGCGCGTATGCGGAGCATTTTCGGGAGATTTTTCAAGCCGCGGTGACGAGCCGAATTCGCGGCGAGGACCGTGTTGCTGTTTGTGTTAGCGGCGGTCTCGACTCAGGCTCGGTGGCGGCGGTGGCGCAGCAATCGCGAGAAACAACACAGTTGCACGGATTCACGCGTGTGTCCGACGCCTTGCCCGATTGCGACGAGCGGCGATACAGTCGCCACCTGAGCCAAGCGCTGGGTCTCGTCATTGAGCCGGTGTCCTATGAACGTTTCTGGTTGCTCGATGACGATCACGCGTTCACACCGCGAGTGGACTCCCCTTTTCTTGCGTTTGCGTCCCACGAGCGATACGTGCACGCACGGTGCCGGAAATTGGGCATCCGCGTATTACTCACGGGGCACGGTGGCGACAGTGTCGTCGCGGGTAGCACTCTTGCCTATCTGGATCAACTCCTGTCGGGGCACCTCGGTGTGTTTCGAGACATCCGCCAACACGCAAGGCGCAACGGTCAATCGACGCGCGCGTTAGTGGATCGCCACCTCCTTCGACCATTGATCAGCGGTTCTCTCAAGGCTTGGGTGCGCGCGCACTTGCCGTGGCGGGACCCCGCGATACCGTCTTGGCTGGACAAAGGGTTCGCCCGCCGCGTGGACCTGAGCCGCCGCGCACGCACCGACGGCCGTGCACCCCGGGTGCGCGGGCGCGGACGGCAACACCGCATCGCGAAAGTTCGGGATCTCGGGAGCGTCGCGCGCGCGGTGTGTTACTTGGACCGATCGGCTTTCGAATACGGCTTGGAGTACCGTCATCCGTTTCTCGATCGACGCCTGGTCGATTACACGCTGTCCTTGCCGGACAACCAACTTTTCGCGGCGGGCCAGACCAAACTGGTTCTGCGGGCGGCGCTCCAAGGCACACTCCCCGATGCCATCCGCGCGCGCCAGGGCAAGACTTATCCGGATACATACGTAGACCACAGCCTCAGGGACGTCAGTGCCGACAAGATTGCCGCGATGTTTTCCGATCCTATGTGCGCAGCACGTGGCTTTGTCGACCATTCGAGATTACAAACAACGTGGCGGCGTTTTCTTTTGGGAGATCCGTCCGTCCCCGGTTACACGCTTTGGTTCCCGATCACCCTCGAGGCCTGGTTGCGATCATCGTCCCTTGACTCCGGATGTGGCGATATATCGAGAGCGCGGGATTTGGGCTAGAATAGCGCGCAATCGAGAGGTTTTCGTTTGAAGCAAAAACAAAGCAGCAAAGCGCCACGTCCACGACCTGCCGTTCGCGGCCGGAAGCGGTATACAAGGCCGCAGCTAGTCCCATGGGGCAGCGTCAAGGATCTTACGCGGGGCGCGACCGGGAGCTCCGACGACGGTTTCACCGGCTCTGCCGGAACGTAAGCTCGTGGCGACCATTCTCGAGCGCGTGGTGATCCGCTTTTCACGGATCCCCTCTCGATCTCCCATCGAACGCGACCTTTGAGTTGCACACACCGCGGCAAAATTACGTGCTCCACGGTTTCTCCTGGGAAACCGACATGCGCTTCAGATCGTTCATGCTCGCAGGCACCGGGCCCTCCCAGCTACGGTTCCACCGTGCGGGAACAGGTGCGGCACGGCCGACTGCGTGGCGCTATGCCAGTGACGCACGGCATGGCGGCGAACCGCTGCTGCGAATCTGTGGAAGCGATGACGAGTTACTGCTGAACTTTCCGCAGATCGCAGATTTCTACGTGACTCGGGATTGCATTCGATATGTGCCCGCCCGAAATGCCGATGAAACCTTCATCGAACTTCTTTTTCTTGGGCCGGTTGCCGCGCTTTGGCTGGAGTTGAACGGCATTGTTGCCCTGCACGCGTCGGCCGTTGTGGTCGGCGACTCGGCGATCGCCTTTTTACAACACAGCGGCGGAGGCAAATCCACGTTGGCGGCGTCCTTCCTGCGACGGCGAATCGCCTTGCTGAGCGACGACGTCCTCGCGGTCTCGGTTACGCCTAAAGGAGTGCAATGCATGCCGGGCTATCCCCAACTGCGCTTGGCGCCAGCGATAGCCCGCCAATTCATTGACGATATCGACGCCCTGCCGCCAGTACACTCTAGTGCCGAGAAGAAGTGCATTCCCGTCGGCGGGCGTGAATTCGGCAGCTTCTGTGACGCTCCAAGCCCGATCTCTTGCATCTACGTGCCGCAGCGCACGTCAAAACGCCGTAGACCGCCTGCAGCGCACGCACTGACGCCGTCACAGGCGCTGCGGGAGCTCGTGCGCGGCTCGTTCGTTGCCAATGCGGCGGATGCTTTGGGATGGCAGTCACGTCGCGTACGAAACCTCGCAAAGGTTGCCGAGGTCGTGCCCGTCAAGCAGCTCAGTTATTCGTCGGGAATGTGCTATCTTGATGCAGTATGCGATGCTGTGCTGCGTGATTTAAATGCCACGCGCTGACCATATAGTTCGACCGTACCATGCTTAGAGGAACGTACAAACTGGTCCCCAATATACTGCTGCAACGGGTCGCCGATGAAATGGTGATCCTGGATCCTGCAAACGGCCAATATTACGGTCTCAACGACAGCGGCGCACGGATCATCATGCTTTTGTCCGACGGACAGGACCTGGCATCGATTGCTCGACAGATGCTGGAAGAATACGATGTTGAACGCGCTCCGCTTGAACGCGACATCCAGAAATTGATCGGCGAACTCACACGACATGGGCTGGTTACGCATTCTGCTTGAGAAGTTGAATACCGTGAGCCGAATGTCGCGCGAACGACGTCGCAACATCGCCCGAGCTTGGGTTGTCGTAACGCTCATACAGTTGGCTCTTCAGGGCCTGCCTTACCGCACCGTCAGAAAGCGAATCACGGAGGCTATGGATGCGCGAGCTTCTGCAGTACAACCGCGCGACGCAAAAGGGATTTGCCGTCGACTCGCCGAAGACGTCGCCATCGCCGCGCGCAATCATTTTCTTCCTGTGTCCTGTCTCGGTAAAAGCCTGGCGTTGCACGTTTTGTGCCGTCGAGCCGGCTGTGTCACTCGGCTTCGCATCGGGGTCCTCAGAACTTCGGAATACGTTCGCGGGCACGCGTGGTTGGAGGCCGATGGTGAGATTTTGAACGATACGCCCGAAGTCACGAGTGCTTTTGCAGCGCTAGATCGGATTCCAACGCCTACGCCGAGCTCATTCTCCACTGACGGGCGTGGGATATGCGCCTAGTCCGGCTCTTTCAATATCCCTGACCGCTCAGGTTCTAAAAGGTCGCACGGGTAACGGGTAAGGGGACCTTTTTCAGCGCCTGATATCCCGTGACCTTTTCGCGGGGGATTTTTTTCCTCGATACCTCCTGCAGCAGCAGTCTCTTGCTGTCAAGCGAGGGCTCGGAGTAGCGAATCTCTATCGGAATGCCGTATCCGAGATCCAATGCGATGCGCGGAATCAATTGCGCACCCATGGTCGAGGCGGTGAATATCGCTTCGCCGGCGGCGTGCATTTTGTGCATCACTTCCCAATCGGCTGTCTCTATGTTCAACGCTTCCGGAGCGGCCAAACACAATTCCCTAATTTTTTTTTGCTCTCGAACGACCTCGGTTCGCGAACACGAATACATCCCAACACGGTCTTCGACTCCGGCGCGCCGATATGCAGACATAACCGGCCGAGTGCCGTACAAGCGCTTCTCCAGACCTTGCGCGAACGAGATGATCTTTTTGTGATCTTCCGGGGGGGCGTTCTTCAATTTGACTTGCAGTTCCCGCTGGAGGCGTTTTCGCCCCTCATCGAAAGACTGAAACCATGACGGAGAGACCTCAAAGAATGCGGCTCCGGAGCCGTCCAGAATGCGAAAAGTTTGATCCTTGCTGTCAAACCAAACCACGTGCTCCGCGCCCGAACCGCTGTAGCCGGTCAACATGGCCTGTCCCTGCGTAATGTGTACATCGAGATTTCCCCGGACGTTGGCATCGGCATCATCTGCCGTATTCGTCGACGCTTCTGGAACGAACCTGCCGGAAACTTGTGCTGTCGCGGGCGGCAGATAGCGCAGAAACAGATCGGCCCATGTCTCTGCAGCAAAGCTGATTAGCACGACGAACAAGACACACACACCCAAGGCGTGGGATTGCATCAACGTCTCCGGGTTTTCAAAAACTCTTCGTCGATCCGCGGACGTCACGAGCACGCACAGTCTAAAATGGGATGCGCGGCATCTCAGGCCGACCGCTGCGTTCCGGTCGTTGCCTCTGTGTTTCCTCATTCTCCACGGACTGCCGCTGCCGCCTGGTCACGTTACGGGGTCTTTGCCTTTTTTGCGCCGCTAGCGCCGGCGGTCTCGGCGAAGGAGCCCGCGCCTGCGAGGGGCTCGCCGACGACTTCGAGGAATCGATGTCGGGGCGATCGAGGCTCAATTTTTCCAATCGTTTTCCACGCTCAATGATGACACGGTCTTTTTCAATCGAATGCAGCTTCGCGTCGGTTCCACTTATGCGATCGCCAATGGCGTAACTCCGATCCGGTGCCGCGTCCGAGGCGATAACCGCGCGCCCCCTAAGGTCTCGGTTGCTGGCCACGACTCCCAGCAAGGTGAGTCGAAGCCGCGTCTCCGGAGCCTGCTGCACGACCGGTTTCGGCTGCGCGGCGACACCGAACAAATGCGCCGCGACGATCTGTTTTATGTCGTAGTCACCGTCCGGTGTGTCGGCAACCGTCGCCGGCGGCGCACGCCCGAAGTCCCTCGTCGTCGACATCCCGGGAACAAATCGCTGGGCGACGTCGAACAGAGTCCAGCTCAAGATCGCGATGGCGGTAAATAACGCCGCCGTTGGTAAGAAATTTTTTACTGCCATTGTATGATTGACTGAAAGACGCTCCGCTACACCTTCGCTTCGACGTTATGGTATATAACATAAAGAAATATAACAGAAATCGACGCATTGTTAGGCGAATTCACGAGGCGCCGTGACTCGGCAACACCCCATTCCGGCAATGAACTCGGATCACCGAAGGCAACTCCGGCGCGCGACGGCCCGCGCTGTCCTCGGCGACTTCGAGTCGCTGCTGGACATCGTAAGACACGATTCTGCGGAAAAATGCATGACCTATGTGGTGGATCAGGGTGTCCACGCTTTGATTTACGACGCCTTTTCGAAGATCGAAACGGAGGCGGTCGATCCGCAACTGCTCGCTGCACTGCAGCGGGAAAGCCATCGAGAAGCGGGCCGCAGTTTAAGACAAGAGGCCGAAATAAGAACCCTGGACGCAGCGTTGCTCGAAGCGGGCATGCGGTGTCTGGCTCTAAAAGGCACGTCGCTGGCCTACAACGCCTATCCATACCCGGCACTGCGCCCCCGCAGCGACACCGATTTGCTCTTTCGCGAAGCCGAAATCACTGAGGCGCGAAGGGTGTTGATCGATCTCGGTTACCAATGCCCGCCCCCGGTAACGCCATTGCGGAAATCGGTATATCTCACGACGCAGATAACGTGCACGCGTCAACGATTCGGCACGTGGAGGAACGAGGTGGATGTGCACTGGCGGATGAGTAACTCGTTGCTTTTTGCCGATGTATTTTCCTTCGAAGACCTAAATCGAACGGCGACATCCCGCAGGATGCCAACGCAAGCCGTCGTTGCGCCGAGCGCCGCGCATTGCCTCTGGATCGCCCTCTGCCACCGTTTTCTCGACCCCAACAGAGACCGGCTGATCTGGCTCTACGACATTCATCTGCTCGTGGAAAAATTGCGCGATGCCGAATTGTGTGACATGGTCGAGACTGCGATCGAGCGGCGTCTGGCCTCGGTGTTGTTGGAAGGGCTTTGCGCCGCGCGGCGCACCTTCGGCACCGAATTTGATCCTGCGTTGCTGCACCGGCTCGCGACGGGCCGGCTCATCGGCAGCGAACCCGCGGAACGATTGCGCAACGCCTCCTCCGTCCTGGGTCGCCGAAGTGTCGAATTCCGCTCGCTGAACAATTGGCGGAAGCGCTTGGAATTTCTCCACATCGCGCTGTTTCCCCCGAGATCGTATCTGCAGCTTCAGGGGTCCTGCTCCGAGAACGCGCCGCTGCCATGGCTGTATGTCAAACGCGCGTTCAAGCGAGCCTCCCCCCCACGGAACGTGCGACGGCCGTATTAACCGCCTCGCGCCGCCGCGGCCGCTTCCCGCATCCGCCCTGGTTCCCAAAACTCGTCGTACGGCTCGTCAATCGGGGGCTGTGGGGAACCAGGCATGTGGGACCCGGATTATGTCGGTGTCGAACTCCCCGTCGCCACGCAGCAGGAAAATCCGATAGCCGGGGGCGATCGCGTCCACGGCGAACTGGGCGCCACCGGGTTGGTATTGAAAACACGTGGCCGGTGCGCCGAGCAGCCGCACGCGATTTCGCCGAGTATCGAAGACTTGATGATTGTGCCCCCATGCAAGCGCCCGGACCTGAGGTTGCGCGTCGACGATCTCCAATAAGGTTTCCGGGTGCCGCAGAGCCATGGAATCCATCCACGCGCTTCCGATGTTCACCGGTGGGTGATGAAGAAAAATCAAGGTCGGCATGCGGGAATGAGACAAGAGCTCCAAGCGCAAACGCTGCAATTCGAACGCGGAAAGGCATCCGTAGTCCGCATTGGCCACCAGCGTGTCCAAAGCGATGAGCAACCAATTCCCCGCGCGCACGCTGCGGTTGATGTGCACGCGGGAACCGGGAAACCATACATCGGTCATTGCTGCGCGGTGGTCGTGATTACCCGGTATACACACACACTCGGCGTCGATTTGCTGCAGAAGCCGACTGAAATTGCGATAGCTGTCCGGATGGGCGTCCTGCGCGACGTCCCCCGTATGGACGATCAAGTCGACCTCAGGATAGCGTCGCCGAACATCAAGCAAGACGCGCCGCAACGATTCCCCGGTTGGTACACCCAGTAGCCGTGCGGAGGAGTTCTGTAACAAATGGGTATCGGAAATCTGCACCACGGCGATCCTTGTTGGATCCGGCGCCTTGATCTCGAGGGCCCCGATCATCGCGCCTGATCCCGCTATCGCCGTGCGTGATAGTCCTTGATGTAGTCCGCGGCCCTCTTGTCATCGCGGTCCGCCGCGCTTTGTATCCAATACAGTCCCAGGCCTTTGTTCCGGTCGACGCCGCGGCCCTCCATATAGAGGACGCCGAGATTGAATTGCGCTTTGGCAAACCCCTGCTCGGCGGCGAAGCGATACCATTCTGCCGCTCGGCTCGGGTCACGCTCCAGACCCCAACCGCTTTCGTACATGAAACCAAGGTTGTATTGCGCCTCGGGGAGACCGCGTACCGCCAGCGGCCGCCATATCTCGACGGCCTTGGCGTAGTCCTGCGCGTTGAACGCCTTCTGTCCCGCCGCGAGCAGCGACGCCTCCGAAACCGCGTCAACCGTCCCTCTCGCGGCCCCGGTCGATACCGGGCGCTGCGTCGTCGAATCATCTTCCTGAGGACGCGTCGCGGCGACATCCGTTTCACCTGCGTGCGCGCGATCTTGCTGCGCAAGCTCCTCCTGGAGAGCCGAAAAAGGTCGCATCCACGGTCGCTGGCGCTGAACGGCTTGTGGAAGCTCGGCCCGCGCTGCCTCGGCCCGCTGCGCGTCTGTGAACACGCCGAATATTAATTTATATCGATCGAGGTTATTCTGTCGCACACGAAAATACGCCACCCGCCGCCAGTCCAATTGATGTTCGTTAACGAATTTGCGCAGTGAGGATTCGTTTGAATAGGCGGCCAGTTGCAGGGTTAGATGCTCGGGGTTTTGACGCAGTATCCATTCCTTACTATTGGCTTCATCCGAGTTTGATGCCGTAGCCGCGGCTTTGTCCACAACGGGCACGGCAGGTGTCTCGACCGGTTCCTTCCCCGGCGCCTCCGAGGGTGGTTCCACGGCTTGTTTGGTTTCGCGGCGCTTCGACAGCCTTTCGACCAGGGTGCGCGCCCTCGCATCGCCGTGATCCGCGGCCCTGCCGTACAGCTCGAGCGCCTTGGTTTCGTTCGCTTCGACACCATTGCCCTGCAGGTACAGCGTACCCAAATTAAACAGCGATCGAGGGTGGTCCTGTGCGGCGGCTTTGGTCCACCACTCCAAGGCGCGCCTTTTGTCAACGTCCACTCCCTGTCCATCGAGATAAGCAGAGCCCAGATTGAATTGCGCCGGTGCGTACCCGGCTTCCGCAGAGCGGCGATACCATTTCACCGCTTCGCTCATGTCTTTCTCTACGCCCTTGCCTTGGGCGTACATCACTCCGACGTTGAACATCGCCACGTGGTCACCCGCTTCCGCCAAGTCCCGCCACACCTGGTAGGCCTGCTCGTAGTTGCCCTCGAGATACGCATCGAGTCCGGCGTCGAAGTTTTCCTGCCCCCCTACCAAGGCCGAGAACAAAATCGCACTGTACGCAATAAATCGCAATAAATACATCGTATTACGTTTTGTATCTCGAATAAGACTTATATCTCCGTTGTTACCTGCCCGTTCACAGATCGTAACCGCGCTCTTCGTGCAAGACGATGTCCAGACCTTGCTGTTCCTGTTCTTCGCTCACCCGAAGCACCACCATGCTGTCCACGACCTTAAGGATGACGTAGGTCAACGCTCCGCACCAAACTACGGTGGCGACGATTCCGACAATCTGTACGACGATCTGCCCTCCGACGCCGGCGCCATCTGGCAATCCCAAACCGCCCAGGCTTGCGGAGGCGAATACGCCCGTCATGATCAGGCCGATCATGCCGCCGATCCCATGTACCGGAAAGACATCGAGAGAATCGTCGATCTGCAACACGCGCTTGACGTACTGCGTCGCCGCGAAACACGCGACGCCTGCGAGCAGTCCGATGCATAGGGCCCCAATCGGACCCACGAACCCGGAGGCCGGTGTTATGGTGCCCAGACCCGCCACCATACCCGTCACGATACCCAGTACGCTGGGTTTGCCGAATTTGATCCATTCGCTGAACATCCAAGCCAAAGACCCAGACGCCGCGCCGATATGCGTCACCAGCATTGCCATGCCCGCGGAACCGTTCGCCGCCACCGCGGAGCCGGCGTTGAAACCAAACCAGCCAACCCAGAGCATCGAAGCGCCGGCCACGGTCATGGTCATGTTGTGCGGCGGCATCGGCGTGGTCGGGAACCCGCGGCGTTTCCCGGTCACCAACGCTGCAACCAGCGCCGCAATACCGGCGTTGACGTGCACCACCGCGCCTCCAGCGAAATCCATGAATCCCAGATCACTGAGCCAACCTCCTCCCCACACCCAGTGGCAGATGGGCAGGTACACGAGCACGAGCCACAATCCCGAAAAGCAAAGCATGGCGGAGAACCGCATCCTTTCAGCGAAAGCCCCCACTATCAAGGCGGGGGTAATAATCGCAAACGTCAGTTGAAACATGACGAACACGGTCTCGGGGATTGTGCCGCTGACGCTTTCGATGGAAACACCGGCCAAGAAGAATTTGGAGAGGCCGCCGACGTATTTTTGCAAGTTGCCGCCGTCTCCGAACGCGAGGCTGTAACCGAACACCAACCATATGACCGAGACCAGGCAGGTGATCGAGAAACACTGCATCAATACCGAGAGCACATTACGGTTGCGCACCAGGCCCCCGTAAAACAGCGCCAGGCCCGGGATCGTCATGAACAAGACCAAAGCCGTGGACGTTAGCAACCACGCCGTATCTCCGGGGTTCAGCTGCTCGTCCGCGGAAGCGAACTCCGGATACAGGGCGCCCAAGCAAAGCCACGACCCAAGAGAGAAAATCTGTATGTAATATTTCACGGGCATGAACTCCTTTGACGCCCTGCTCAACCTGCGCTTCGACGTCTTTATTGATTCCCTGCGCCACCTGGTGCTGCCGGTGGTCACCCTCTCTTATCTGTCCTGGGCTCTGCTGCTGAAGGTCACCCGCTCCTCGATGCTGGAGGCGCTGCGCCAGGATTACGTCACCA
>JBFGKR010000028.1:0-10996 GCA_041576575.1 Arenicellales bacterium
CTGATCCTCGGCATGTCGCGGTGCTGGTCTAGCGGCGCTTGCGCCGTGGAAACAAGCGGGCGACGACCAGCGGCGTCAACAAAAGCAGCCACCAGGAGTCCAGCGCACCGCCCCCGTTGAGCCCCGGTCGAGTCGACGTATACATGGGTTGCTCCGTGTCGACGCGCCGCGTCCTGGATGCACGGCGGGCACGGAATTGCTGCGCATTGCGTTCGATCTGCAGCCGCTTCCGATTTCGACGTTCAATGCCGTGCTCGCCGAACGACTCATCACGCACGACGAGCATGGAGGTGTATTCCGTGACGAGACCGTATTCCACCGCGAGATCGACGATCGACTGCTTGAGATCGGCGTTTTCACCGAAAAGATCGATCCGATTCCGCAGGTCGCGTATGCGGGAATAGGCCCAGAGACGCTCGATCTCGGGGTTCTCGGTTTCCGTGTCGGGGAACGGAAAGCGCGTGCTGTAGGATTTTGACTCCCCCGAAATCTTGCCGCTTATCCGGACTTCGGCATTTCCTGAACCCCAGTAATGACCGAAGACCACCAGTTGCTGACCGCGGTACAGGCTACCCAAGCGTGCAGGCGTAAGATCGGCGACGCGTATGCCTTCGATCTCAACGCGTACACCGTGCAGCGCCTCGTGCGTCACCTTGCCTGCTGCCCGCAACAACTGTCCGACGATATCGTCGCTGTTGGAGATGTTCATGGCGAACCCGCCCGACGCGCGCGTGAGCCCATGCAGTAGCGGTCGATTGGCGCTGTTTCCCATGACGAAGGTAAATAAGCGCACGTCCTGTTTAGACAGCAACTCGAAAAACCGACGCTGCGCCGTTTCCCCGACGTTCGCGACCCCGTCAGTCACCAGCACGATTGCGCTGGTGCGATCCTCGCCGTTGCCGCGTAGACCGAGCTTCAACCCGGCGTAAAGATTGGTGCGCCCACTGGGCGTTACTTGATCCAACATTCTGCTGTAACGCTCGACCTCGTCCGCGGTTGCGTAACTGTAATTCGACGTCAATTCAACGGCGTCGGAATTGAACACCACGATGCGAAAACGATCGTGCGCCCGCAAACGGGTTAAAGCCCGCCGCACACCGCTCAGCAAAGTCGCATATTTGCTTCGCATCGAGCCGGAGACGTCGAGCACAAACGTCCAGTCCGTGCCTTCCTGAATTGCCCGCAGATCGTCGCCCGGGGTCAACACCAGCATAAAGGTGCCGCGCCGATTCGAGTCCGACTTGTGGGTTATCAAATCCACAGAACCTGGCAGTCCGGAGGCCAAACGCCAATAGACGATCAAATCCCTGTCCAAACCGAATGTGGTCGCTTCCTGTCCCGGAATCTGTAACGGTGTCGAGTGCACACCCGGCTCCAACGACGGAGTTGTCGTACTACGACTGTCCAGCTCCACGTGCCAGTCGCCGTCCGCGCTTTGGCTCACGACGGCGCCGGGTTGCCCCGGTAATCGCACCGCATCGACGGGATACGCGGACTTGATTCGAAATCGAAAACTGAAATGATCGCGCACCCGGTCGTTCGCGGTCCAAAACTTGAGTTTAACTTCATCAACACCGCCCTCTTCCAGCGGGTACACGTAGCGTCCAATGCCCGTGTCGACTTCAACGGGCTGAAAATAGGCGAGGCGGACGCGGGCATCCTCACCGGCTCGAACCGGAGTCACATACACCTCAAACGTTTTGTAACCGCGCTGCTCCGTCAAGCCCGTTTCCCGCCCCGCGCGTTTCTCTTCCTCGTGAACGCGACGAGCTTCCTGTCTTTCCAGCACCTCTCCGTCCACAGGCTTGCCGTCTATCCAGACCGTGAACTCCGCGACCGAGGCCTTGTCCGGCACCGGGAACGAATACAACGCCTCTATGTCTTGTGCGTGCGGATTGGAAAACACCTGCTCTACACGGGTAATGGCGTAGCCATCCTCGACAACCACCTCAACGTGATGTTGAGACAAATCCAACGGCGGTAAACTGCCGTCACTGGGTGTCAACAATCCGGCCGCGTGCGCCGGGAGCGAGATTCCCGCCCACAAGATCAGGGAGAATCCTAAGCTCAAACGTGGGAGGCACTGACAGATTTTCATGGGATAGCTCCTGTTTCGAGTTGCGTGGGATGCGTTATTGCAAGACTCGATCAGAAGCTCATATAATGCAACCTTTATAAGAATAGTCGCAGTATATTGCGCTTTTAGTATTATCAATTGATACTTAACGCCATGCCGCACGTTCACGACATAATTCAGGCTCTGAAACTCGCGCTCAAACGCCGGGGCATTACCTACAGCGACGTGGCCGAGGAGCTGAGTCTGTCCGAATCCAGCGTGAAGCGGCTTTTCGCCAGCGGCGGCTTCAATCTCGAGCGGCTGCAACGCGTCTGTGATTTTGCTGAACTCGACATCGCGGAATTGGTACAAATCGCCGAGGAGCGTCGTCGCAACGTTGAGCGCCTCTCAGAGGCGCAAGAACGCGCTTTGGTGGCGAACACCAAGCTGCTGCTGGTTGCGTTCCTGTTGCTGAACGATTGGTCCTTCGACCAGATTGTGAGCGAATACGAAATTTCCCAAACCGAGGGAATACGGTTACTGGCGAAGCTCGATAGGCTGAAAATTATCGACCTTCTCCCCGGAAACAAAGCGCGCGTTTTGTTATCGCGTACCTTCAGCTGGCGAGAAAATGGACCCATTCAGCGTTTTTTCGAGGACCGCGTACAGTCGGAATTTTTTGACTCGCGTTTTAGCGCGAAAGGAGAGAAGCGTCTTGTCCTGAACGGTATGCTGTCAATGCAGTCCAACCGCATCGTCCAGCAACGTATAGAGCGGCTCGCCGTCGAATTCGAAACACTGATAAAGGAAGATCGCAACCTGGATCTCGAAGACCGACGCGGCACGACGCTTATCACTGCAATCAGACCCTGGGGGTTGGGGCTCTTCGAACAACTTAGAAGAAAGACATCGAGCGCAGGTCGTCGTTCTTAATCGCATTCGTGATTTGTTATTTGTCACAGACTTTTGAACGCTTTATAACATAAAATGAACCGCCAAGAACGGCGCAACTACAGACAACGGTCGAATCAAATTGTCCATCCTCCACTGAATCGTTAACGAAGCAAGGCGACATCTCATGCATCCTCTCAGCCATCTGTTTGAAAACAATAAAAGGTGGGCGGCTCGCGTCACGAGCGCAGACCCGGAATTTTTTCAAAAGCTTTCGCTGCAGCAACAACCCGAATACCTATGGATCGGTTGTTCGGACAGTCGGGTACCCGCGAACGATGTCGTAGGTTTGCTTCCCGGAAATTTATTCGTTCACAGAAACGTCGCCAACGTCATTGTGCACAGCGATCTCAACAGCTTATCCGTCTTACAATTCGCGGTGGAAGTGCTCAAAGTCAAGCACATTATCGTTTGCGGCCACTATGAATGCGGCGGCGTAAAGGCCGCTATAGACGGTAAACAGCATGGACTGATCGACAACTGGCTGCAGCATATCAAAGACGTGTATCGACTCCACAAGGCGACTGTAGACGCACTACGGGATGACACGAAAAAAATCGACTTGATGTGCGAATTGAATGTCGGCGAGCAGGTCAAAAATGTATGCAATAGCACAATCGTAAGAAACGCCTGGCGGGCGGGTCAGGAACTGGCGGTGCACGGCTGGATCTATCAGGTCGGGACCGGATTGCTAAAAGATCTTGATTGTTCCGTGAGCGGAATGGAGGGGATACCGAAAGATTAAGCGGGAGTGCGGCGACAAAATTTATGGTATTTGCCCTTTCCCGAATACGGGCGCCTTTGTCACAATATCGTATATTCTCAAAATCACGATTCCGAAAAACGCACGCCGGCTATGCAAACACTCAAACTCGGCATTCCAAAAGGCAGCCTCGAAAGCGCGACCATTAGACTATTCGAAGGCGCGGGTTGGGACATCCGCACCCGGTCGCGGAATTATTTTCCCCACATCAATGATTCGGAAATATCGTGCGCATTGGTGCGTTCTCAGGAAATGGCCGACTACGTCGGCAACGGCACGCTTGACTTGGGCCTTACGGGCCTCGACTGGATATTGGAGAGCGGCGCCGATGTTGTCGAAGTATGTGACTTAGTCTACTCGAAAAGCTCCGACCAACCGTGCCGCTGGGTGTTGGTCGTACCACAGGATTCTTCGATACAGTCCCTCGAGGACTTGAACGGTAAAAAGATCGCGACCGAACTGGTAAATTTCACGCGACGCTATCTCACCGAGCGTGGTATTCAGGCACGGGTGGAATTCTCATGGGGTGCAACCGAGGCCAAAGCGGTCGAGGGATTGGTGGACGCGGTCGTCGAGATAACGGAAACCGGCAGCACAATCAAGGCCCACGGTCTTCGCATCGTATGCGAGCTGCTGCAAACGCACACGCGATTGATCGCCAATCGCGAGGCATTGAGCGATCCGTGGAAGAAAAAGAAAATCGATCAGATCGCGCTGTTGTTGAAGGCGTCTCTAGATGCGCACCAGAAGGTTGCCTTGAGTATGAACGTCCCCAAGGAAAAGATCGACGAAGTAGTGTCGCTTCTGCCGAGCCTGCACGCACCCACGGTCAACCACCTCTATGATCCGGAGTGGCTGGCGGTGGAGACCGTCGTCGACAGCGATCGGGTACGGGATCTGATACCGCAGCTGCGCGCTGCCGGTGCCGAAGGCATCCTCGAATACGAGCTGCGCAAGATCGTCTGATCCGTCAGCAGCGAATGGGAGCCGGTTGGAGCGCCGGGATCGATGGCTTCCACGGGGGCGGATGCTTGGGAACTCCTGAATTCACGTCCGCCGTTCCCGAGTCAGTGCATGGCATGGCCGGGGCTCGTTGCGGTGGCCTGCGTGACGGCGGCAATAAGCGTCCACCAGCCGAACAGAATCACAAGCACGCCGGCGCCGGCGCGCACCAATTTACGTTGTAAGATTGACTGAAGGGGAACCGAGGCGAATCCCGTCCCGATGAGCACGGGTAGAGTACCGGCGCCGAAACTCGCCATCAACAGGGCCCCTTGCCGCCATCCACCGGCCGATAAAGCCCACGCAAGTGCGGTGTACACCAGTCCGCAAGGCAGCCAACCCCACAACATGCCTAAGAACAATGCCTGACGAAGGTGCTCTATCGGGAACAAACGCTTCCCGAGGGGTTGAATTCGACGCCACACGGGCAGACCCAGGCTTTCGATCCTAGCGAGACCCGACCACCAACCCGCAATGTAAAAGCCCAATGCGATCATCAGCAAGGCGGCCGCTAGACGCAGATAAAACCAGGACCTGTATTCACTCACCCAGTCAGCGGCTGCAAATCCGAGGTAACCGACGGTCGCTCCGGCGACGACGTAGGTCGAGACTCGGCCCAAGTTGTAAGCCAACACGTAGGGCAGCGATGCCGTCGCGCGACCACGGACGGCACCTGGCAGGGCCACGCCAAAAGCGCCGACGATCCCCCCGCACATGCCCACACAGTGCACTCCCCCCATCAACCCAGTAACAAACGCCGTCAGGTAGGTCGCAACCGATATGGTCGATGAGTCGATAACCATGCTGTGCTCCATCCAGTCCTATCTTCGCCCCGGGCTATGCGCTATGACAAGTTCGCCACGGATGAGGGCGCGAACCGGCCCAGTAAGCCCCGGTCCTTCCCGTGGAACTCGGCGCGGCCGCCTTGATTCTAAATTAGATCCGTCGTTGACCGACCGCTGCGGGAGTGCCCCCCGCGTCCTTCGGTACTACCGCCATTTTTTTTATCCCCGGCGTTAAATGAGATTTATGTATATTTATCATACGCCTAGAGAAATTCCGTTAAAGGAAGATTTCTGGAAATCACGTCTGCCGAATCTATACTCAAATACAGAGGTGATTTAAATCACCGCCTATGTCTTGATTATTGTGGGGGAACGGTCATGGGCAGACTGCTTACACGCGCCAGATTGGCATGGGAAAATCAGCGGCATAAGAAAACACGGGGCATCAGCCAGAACTGCCACCACGCGGGCTATGCGCCGGCTTTCCAAAACCGGTTAACGGGCGAAACCCGAATGTCGACGTTTGCCGACGGAAGTCCGGCTGCGGTGCATCTGCTGGACGGTCTACCGGATCATTGGGTGATATCCCGGGACGCGGACAACCACGTCACCGAGGTGCTGGACACAGTAGTTTCGGGCTTTGTTCGTGACGGTGTATTCTTTACCCGGGAACAAGTGGCACAGCGGATTTTGTGAGCGCGCGTTCCGCGGCCACTGGCGCGTTCGCAAACGTGAGGTACTGAATTCAAGACAAGCACAGGCATCTGATGTGTGGGGGCAGCTCCGACGGCGCGGAAAAACGCGCCGCTCGGTGTCCGCTCCCATTTTTTTAGATCCCGTCCGCCCCGCCGGCGCGGCGAGACTGGGCATATCTGGACCTACGTATTGATGCTAAGTACCTGGCCGTTATTTGCACCGAGCGCTTGGCTCCATCGCTCGCGCAGGGTCTCGAGCACTTTGATACGGGCGTAGCGTTTATCGTTACCCTCGACGAGGGTCCACGGCGCCTGTCCTGTGCTCGTGTACTGGACCATGTCGTGTGCTGCCGTCTCGTAGTCGACCCATTTTGCACGATTTCGCCAATCCTCGTCGGTGAGCTTCCAACGCTTGTGCGGAGTCTTTTTTCGTAATTCGAAACGTCGCAGTTGTTCGTCTTCCGTTATATGAATCCAGAATTTAGCTAAAATGACCCCGTGCGAGATCAATTGATTTTCAAAATCGTTGATCTCCGCATAAGCGCGACGCCATTCGTCTTCGGTGGCATACCCTTCCACCCGCTCCACGAGTACACGCCCATACCAGGATCGATCGTAAATCGCGATGAACCCGTCGCGCGGCAAATTTCTCCAAAAGCGCCACAAGTAATGCTGCGCGATTTCTTCGTCCGTGGGTTTGGAAACGCCGTGCACACGATAGTTGCGCGCCTGAAGCGCCGCGGTGATACGACGAATGACTCCGCCCTTACCCGCCGCGTCCGGACCTTCAAACACCAGCATCGTCGCGATGCCCTCGTGGCGCGCTTTGAGATGCAGCAGGTGAAGCTCGGCCTGCAAGTTTCGAAGTCTTTCCCTGTAGGCCTTCTTGGTGAAAGAATTCGACATATCGAGTTGACTCAAGACGTTAACACGTCGCGTCGCATCGACTGGCTCGGCTCCAATACCTTTAGTCATGGATTTCTTTTTTTCAATTTTCTTTTTATCGGCAACGACCACTTCGGGTTTGGGCGGCTTTACGGCGTCCTGCAAGAACTTTTTCAAAGTGTCTCGAATCGCCTCCGCGACCGTGAGGCTCCTGTAATGAGCGTCCTCGCCCTCCACGATGACCCAGGGTGTCTTGCCGGTATGGGTTCTCGAGATAGCGCGCTCGGCGGTACTGACAAACAAGTGATAACGCCGCCAATTTTCCCAATCTCGCTCGTTCACGCGCGCCTGCGTGAGTGGGTCCTGTTCTAGATTTTTGAGTCGCCGTTCCTGGGCGTCACGGCTTAGATGCATCCAGAACTTGACGATCGCCGCACCGTCGTCGGCCAATGCGGTCTCAAAAGACAGAATGCGGTCCAGTTGCGCGTCGAATGCATCGGCCGAACTTCTCGCATACACCCGGTCCAATATCGGCTGCGAATACCAAGCACTCAAAAACATCCCGATGTGCCCCCGAGGCGGCAAGTCGCGCCAGTAGCGCCAGAAGTCGGGGTGTTGCCGCTCCACTTCATCGGGAGGACCGTAGGCGTTGGTCATCACCCAGCGTGGGTCCATCCATTCGTTTAAACGATTTACCGTATCTCCTTTGCCCCCTCCATCGACACCGGCGAAGAGCAGGATCACCTGGGTGCTGCCGTGTTTTCGAAACTCTTCCTGTAAATAAAGCAGTTCCTCACGGAGTCGCGGCACGCGCTTCCTGTAGGTCTTTTTGTCAACGATCCGGCCCAGTTCGGCGGCTTCAAACATCGGTCGTCCCGTGTTCCTTGAACCTAACCTCAAGTTTTATGGAGCCCGCAGAATTTATCAAGAGGGGTAAGCACGGCCGGATGGTTGGCATAGATACTCAATTCGTTCATAGTTAGGGAAGGTACACAGGAGTGATTGTATTGAAAACGTTTCGTTGTACCTGCGGCAACCGCTTGTATTTCGAAAACACGCAATGCCTGCGCTGCAGCAAGGTATTGGGATACTTGCAGGACATGCGGCTATTAAGTCCCATCGAAGCGTTGGATTCGGAGAGTTGGGGCGCTGCGTACACCGGCCCTGCGCAATCGTCGTACAGGAAGTGCCGCAATTATATGGATCATGCGGTCTGCAATTGGATGATCCCTTTGGTCGACGACGCCGCCTTTTGCACGTCCTGCCGTCTAAATCGAATCATCCCCAATTTGAGCGAACCCAAGAATATTACCCTGTGGAATCGCATTGAAGCCGCAAAGCGGCGCCTGATTTATACCTTGCAAGAATTGGACTTACCCATTATCGATCGCACCCTGGATCCTGGTTACGGTTTAGAGTTTGAATTTCTGTCCGACGCGGGCGCGCGCACGGAGTTTTACGACACCCTTGAGCATCGGACCGGCGTCTTGACCGGGCATCGTTCCGGAACGATCACCATCAACATCGCTGAGGCGGATCCCAGCGCCCGTGAACAAATGCGCGAAAAAATGAATGAGCAATACCGTACGCTCCTGGGTCATTTTCGGCATGAGATCGGGCATTATTACTGGAATCACCTTGTCGCAGGCAGCAGCTGGCTCGATCAGGCGCGCGCACTGTTTGGGGATGAACAGAGCGACTACGAGCAAGCGCTGGAGAGCTACTACACTGCCGGGCCTCGGCAAGATTGGTCGAGTCGTTACATTAGCGCATACGCCTCCTCTCATCCCTGGGAGGATTGGGCGGAAACCTGGGCGCACTATCTGCATATGATAGACACTCTGGAAACCGCGCACGATTTTGGATTCGTGATTTCGGGACGTTCTATTACACATCCGTCTGAAGCGATGAGCAAAGGTGTCCAGTACACGTTCGATCCGCGGATAACGTTTGAAGCACTGTTGGAAGATTGGATCGATTTAACGATTGCTATGAACGAGCTCAATCGCAGTATGGGATTGCCCGATGCCTACCCTTTCGTGTTGTCGAAATCCGCGAGTGAAAAGCTGCGGTTGGTGCACAGGCTTGTTCAGAACCTTTGAATTAGCGCCGCAATTCAACTGGCGGTGCGCACACCAGAGGTGCGCGGGCCGCCATCCGCGAGTAATAAGCTGCTTCGGCAAACGATACCCATTGCAAGCCGGTTTGGGGGCAGGTGTGCGAGTCGCGCGCGCCGGGTTACGAAACGGAGTCCTCCCAGTCGAACCGCGGTAGCGCCTCGAATCCGTGCTTCACGGTCTCGGTCCAGCTGTCACGGACCATGACGTAAAAGGGGGAGTCTTCGTTGAGGACCAGATGATGGCTCAATTGAAGCCGGTCCTTGCTATACAGACCCAGTTCGAACGGCGGTCCGACGGAAAGATTGCTGCGCGCAGTGGAATCGAGCGACACCAACGCACATCGGGCCGCGTCCTCCAACCGCGTGTCGCTGGTCAAGCTGCGGTCCAAAATCGGTTTACCGTATTTCGTCTCACCGATCTGTAAATACGGTCTGGCCGGCGACGCCGAGATGTAATTGCCCTCCGGATAGATAAGATAGAGGTCGTGGGGTTGGTCTTCAATTTGTCCGCCGAGTAGGAACGTGGCCTCCAAATTCACCTTTTCTTTGTCCTTGGACTTTTGGTGTCGACTTTGTACGTAGCTGTTTATGTCCCCGACATACAGCGCAGCATCGAATAAGTATTCCACAGTCGTTAGGCTGGATTTGGCGTCCGGGTCTTGCAGATCCCGCCGCATTAGATTGACGACCGCCTGGGTAGTCGCGAGATTGCCGGCGCTGAGTAACATAAAGAACCGGTCACCCGGAACGTTAAATGCGTTCATCTTACTATACGTGCTAACCTGATCGACGCCGGCGTTGGTGCGTGAGTCGGAGGCGAACACGATTCCGGAGTCCAGTTTTATCGCAAGGCAGTATGTCATGTCCGCGAGCCGTGCACCAAGAAGGAGCAATTCGTTACATTATCACGCACCACATCGGGTATATTCTGTTTTAAAATCTTCATGTCATGCCTATACGATGGAAAAACTACAAGGTTGCCGGATTCTATGACGAGCTGATCCGGAGTACCAGCCGTACCCGCGATTGGGCGCGCCCCTTGTGCCGCTTCTTCAGCTCCTTGAAGGACCAGGAGTTGATCGAACGCAAAACCGCAGCGGAACTCGCGATACGATCCATGGGCATTACCTTTACCGTTTATTCCGAGAAGGAAGGCGGCTCCATTGACCGTGCCTGGCCATTCGACATTATTCCGCGGGTAATAACCAAGAAGGAGTGGCTGGCGGTTGAACGTGGTCTACGTCAGCGGGTTACTGCCTTGAACCGGCTAATCGATGACCTCTATCACGACCAACGCATCATTAAAGACGGAATTCTCCCTGGCGAACTGATTGCGGATTCGAAAAATTTCCGCGAGCAATGCGTGGGGGTGAACCCGCCCAACGGCGTATGGGCGCATATCTGCGGCTCGGATCTGGTGCGCGATAGAGACGGAACTCTGTATGTGCTGGAGGATAATCTCCGAGTGCCCTCGGGGGTGTCCTACATGCTCGAGAACCGGGCGGTCATGAAGCGAATCTTTCCCGAGTTGTTCGATCATTACAGCATCGAACCGGTGGACGACTATCCCACTCAACTGCACGAATGCCTGGCGTCGATTTCTCCGCGCAAACAGAAGTTTCCAGAGATCGTTGTACTCACGCCGGGCATCTTCAATTCGGCGTATTTTGAGCATTCTTACCTCGCACAGCAGATGGGCGCCGAGCTCGTGGAGGGTTCGGATCTCGTCGTCGGCGACGA
>JBFGKR010000029.1:0-10934 GCA_041576575.1 Arenicellales bacterium
CCGTATGAGCACTGAAACGGGGTAACGCCTGTGGAGCAAAGGGGCTGTTGTCCGCAAAAAACTCATCGCGCTCACGCTGAGACGAGCGCGTAGTCGTGATGGAGTCCACCGAGTATTGGTCGGGAGATGACTTTAAGCTTTTCAGCGAATCGATGTCGTTTATGTGCGATCGACACGGGGATGCCAGGCGGTGGATCAGGCACACTCGGCCCGAGCGCTGCATGTGGTCTCGACCGGTTATAGTAGGCGACCCACTCTTTTGCGATTCTTCGAAGATGGGTTTCGTTAACCGGAATCATATAATCGAGACACTCCCTTCTTAGCGATCCGATCACTCGCTCGCAGATCGAATTCGCCTGCGGACTTCGATACGGCGTTTCGATGACATCGATTCCTAGACGACTAATGGATCTGTCGAGTTCCTTTGAAAATATGTTGTCACGATCATGGATTAGAAAACGATATCGATGGTCACAGGGAATAGCCTCGCGGAGTTGCTGTAAGGTCCACTCCGCGGTCGGGTATTCGGTGACATTACAATGTAATAGCCGGCGCGATCCATGTTCGATAACCACCACTACGTAGAAAATTCGGAACGT
The DNA here is from genome assembly GCA_041576575.1 of Arenicellales bacterium. GTDB lineage: Bacteria > Pseudomonadota > Gammaproteobacteria > Arenicellales > JAANXG01 > CALZGZ01. The sequence goes on from JBFGKR010000029.1 coordinate 600, forward strand.
CGCGGTGACGGCGATACAGAAATCACAAGCGATAATAGTGGAAGCATGATTGCGAACGAACGTAGACCAGCGTTGATCACCGCGGGGACCACTGCGAGGATATTTCGGCATATATTTACGCACGGTACGTGGGGATACACGGATTCCGAGTTTGAGCAATAGCTCATTTGCAATCCGTTCCTCGCCCCAGCTCACATTATCTAAGGCCATCTGGCGGATCAGCTGTCGGAGTTCGATCGGTATCCGGGGACGTCCAGGCCTCGATTTGTATCGCCAAAACAATCGAAAACCATGCCGATGCCACCGAACTAATGTTTGCGGTTGCACAACCAAAAGCGATGGTCGCCAATTGAAGCGCTTCGATAGAAATACCAAAACAATCCGTGTGGCAGCATTGATTCGGCGTGGTTTGACTTGGCGTTCTTGATATAGAGCAAGCTGTTTCCGTAGGAATAGGTTCTCGGCCGCGAGCACCTTCTCAGAGCGTAAACCTAGAAATATGTATCGGGGCAGATCAAGGAACAATTCAAAGATCGTCTCCAAGAACAGTTTGACGGAAATCGCCGCGTACCGAATCTCGCACTTCATGTCGGAGATTATCCACGATGATTAACGCTTGATGAAGCCACGCGGAACAGGACAGATGGAGTTTTTGCGGATTACAACGGTCACAGTGACGGAGCGATACGCGCACCTCGCACCGGAGAACGTGAGGTCCGCGGTAGAGCAGTTAGATCGGTCACATTCTGGTCACACTGAAAACGAAGGGAAGTGGAGTTCGCCAGTTAAGTCATTGATTTAATTGGCGCGCCCGGAGGGACTCGAACCCCCGACCACCTGGTTCGAAGATTCGCCAGCGAAATGTATGTTGTTGATTTTTCTATAACCCCTGCGGGGGCGTTCGTTGCGAATTGCCTTACTCTGCACTACCGCGCTGGACTGAATCCGGCAAAAATCCGGCACGGTCTAAACTGAACAGAGTTGGTGTATGTGATACCAACACGGCGGACCTCAGGTAAAATGGGACTACGTACGAAGAGGTGAGTCATGAATTTTACAGTGGAAACCGAACAGGAGACCGATGGTCGATGGATTGCGGAAGTCGCTGAGATTCCCGGCGTCATGAAGTATGGCGCGACGCGGGAGCAAGCGATAGCGCAAGCGGAAGCGTTGGCACTCAGGGTCATTGCCGACCGAATCGAGCATGGAGAGCATCCAGTCGAGCCAATCCAAATTAAATTTGCCGCGGCATGAGCCGCTGGAAAAGCTCGCGAGCAAAGCGAGTTCTTGCTGCTTTACACAAAAACGGATGGGAAACGAAAAGGACGTCCGGATCTCATAAAATTCTGAGTAAGGAAGGTTATCCAGATTTCGTCTTCGCGTTTCATGATCGGGAGGAGATCGGCCCACGCATGTTGGCGAGGATTGCTAAACGCACTGGACTCAAGCCAGAGGATTTGTGAACAGATAACGCCCCTCCTTGAATTCCGCACTCTAACGGCTCTGATGGGTTCCATTCCTGCCGTTGACGATCAGATTACATAACGCCCGCAAAGTGCCCTTTATTCCCGGGAAACATCAGAACAGGTTTCTGGGCTGCAACAGGACGGACTTTCATTATCCATTGCTGTCGTTGGTTTGTACCAGCCATTAAATGCGGGAACAAAATAAGCAGACGCTGAAACAGTTGTGACCGTGTTTCGCTCTTTGGTATCTAAGACTTGGTTTTGCGGTGATTTGAACGCGAATCTCTTATGAGAATACCGCTAACTTGACTTGCGGCGAACACATCCTGCATAGGGCGTATTGGATTCTGAAAGATACCAGTAAATCGGTAAAGCAAGGGCTGGTTGGGTGCGTCTTGAATACATGTCGGTCAACTTGACGTGATAGCTGCTCTAATGTTTTAAGGTTTTTTCTATTAGGCCTTTTGCTAAAGGATCAGGCGAAAAATTGAAGTGCTCGAGGCATCGGAAACTCTTTTAATGTTCAATTTAGTCGCCGCAAAGATTTGGTAAGCCACGTTGGAGATTGAGATTTATCCATGCGCATTGTCGTAATCGCCTTTCTGCATTCTCATGCGTGGGCATTCTCGGGAAACGCGATGGCCGAGGCGCAGGAACTCGAACAAAACAGTCGTCAGCTGTTCGAACAAATTACTAGTCAGCTGTACGAAAGATTACCGGGAATTGTAATTCGTGACGTAGGTAAGACACCGATTGATGGGATCTATCAGGTAAGTTTGGATAAAGGCGTGATCTATATATCTAGCGATGGTCGCTACGTTTTCAACGGAAAGCTAATAGACCTTGAACTGGGTCGCGATCTCACCGAATTGGTTGTTGCTCGGCAAAGATTGGAACAACTCGCCGCGGTCCCCGAGTCCGATATGATCATCTACGAGCCGAGGGGCGACACCACCCATACCATCACCACATTCACCGACGTCGACTGTCCGTACTGCAGGAAGATGCATCGCGAGATGTCCCAACTCAACGACGCCGGGGTGCGCGTTCGCTATCTTCTGTACCCACGCACGGGAGTGGGGTCGCCTTCGTACAAGAAAGCCGTCTCGGTGTGGTGCGCGGATGACCAACGAGTGGAGATGGATTTGGCCAAGGCCGGCGAGACGCCGAAGGCGCGCGAGTGTCCAAACCCGGTAAACGAACACATTGCGCTCGGGCAACGTCTCGGTCTAACGGGTACGCCGATGACCATTACCGACACCGGGGAGCGGATCGTCGGTTATGTCCCGGCCCAGGAGCTGGTGCGCAGGCTCGAAACCACGAAGCTGGCGCAGCAAAATGGCGGCTGAGGCAGCGGAGGGGGCACCGCGGACTTGGGCAATACGCCGGTCCAGCTAACAAAACCGTAACCCGGCCCCGATATCCACCAATACCCGTTGCAGTCCCATTGCGCACTGTAATATACGGCGCGATTCGGTCTCGATTCGTATGAACCAAGCGCAATGAAAGTTGTCTCGTAACGGGTGGACCGAAACAAATAATCGAAACAAGTTTGTCTTGCAACTGAGCTCGCTGACACCATTGAATTCTGAACGCTACATAGCCCTAATGCTGGTCATGGTAATCGTGATCGCACCGCTGCATGGCGCGTTCGCGACTACGCTGTTCGACGAGGATATCCATCACTCCGCTTCACTCGCAGAGCCGACGATCGACCACGCCCGCCACGACGCTTCACCGGGTCCGCAGGCTATGGGTGAGAAACACTGTGCACAAACTGATATGGACTGCTGTGGCGTCTGCATACCAGTGGTGCCGGGCGGCACGACGCAAGTCGGCGATTTCGGCACCGGCGTGCCCTCCGAAGCACCACCTTTTCGATTTACACAAACCGTCAAGCATCCTCCACTCCGCCCGCCGATCTCTTAGTTCCTCTCCGCGTTTTTGTCTCACGTAGTAATCGTCAACATCGGGCCGGTTATGTGCGGTCCGATACGGAGGAATTAGTTATGGTTTCGAGAAATTTCTTAACTCCATATCGGGGTATTTCACGATCCCGCCGTCGTTTCGTCCAGGGACTCGCGTTGGGCGGAGTATTGGCCGGGGTTGGCGCTTATCCCCGCGGTTCTCGCGCCGGCGCGCCGCAGACGCGGGTCGGTCCGCAAACCTTGCGCGGCAACCGCTTCGACCTGAACATTGGCTACACACCGGTAAACTTTACCGGATCGGAGCGCATAGGCACGGCGATCAACAAGTCGATTCCCGCGCCCGTTCTGCGCTGGCGCGAAGGCGAGCGTGTAACGCTCAATGTCACCAACCACCTTGCCGAAGACAGTTCCATACACTGGCACGGCATCATTCTGCCGAGCGGCATGGACGGCGTTCCGCACATCAGCGACGGTTTCCCCGGGATCAAACCGGGCGAGACCTTCAGTTACCAGTTCGACGTGACCCAGAGCGGTACCTATTGGTACCACAGCCATTCCGGGTTCCAAGAGCAAACCGGTGTATACGGCGCGATCATCGTCGATCCCAGAGAACCCGAACCTTGGGGGTACGACCGCGATTACGTAGTTCTACTCTCAGACTGGACCGACGAAGACCCCAGCGACGTCTACGCCAAGCTGAAAAAGCTCAGCCACTACTACAACTTCCGCGAACGCACCTTCGGCGACCTGTGGCGGGAGATCAAGGCGAAAGGCGTGAATCAGACCTATGCGGATCGCGGCATGTGGAACACCATGCGCATGAGCGATCGAGACATCTCTGATGTAACCGGCTACACCTACACCTTTCTGATGAACGGTCAGACACCCGCAGACGGGTGGATGGGGCTTTTCAAGCGTGGTGAGAAACTGCGGCTGCGATTCATCAACGGCGCCGCCATGACGTTCTTCGACGTCCGCATTCCGGGCCTCAAGATGACCGTAATCGCCGCCGACGGACTGAACATCGAGCCCGTTACGGTGGACGAATTCCGAATCGGCGTTGCCGAAACCTACGACGTATTGGTCGAACCCAAGGACGATGCCGCCTATACCGTGTTCGCCCAGGCGATCGACAGATCCGGCTACGCACGCGGTACGCTTTCCCCGGATCCGGAACTCGTCGCCGAGGTGCCGCCGATGGATGCCGCGCCCATCCTTTCACATGGAGACATGGGTATGGCCCACGGCGCCGGTCACGGCGCACACGCCAGTCACGCGGGACCGGCAGCGCAAGACATGGATCACAGTCAGCACGGCGGCATGGACCACGGCCAACAGCAGAAAATGGATCACGGCCAGCAGGGCAGTATGGACCACGGCCAACACAAGAAAATGGATCACAGCCAGCACGGCGGCATGGACCACAGCCAACACAAGAAAATGGATCACGGCCAGCACGGCGGCATGGACCACGGCAGACACCAGGCCGATCGTCCACGCATGGGTTCCGGCCGCGCCGGCTATGGCAGCAATCGATCCGTTACCCACCTGCAGACCGAGTTCGGACCGCACGTGGACATGCGCGCAGACGCCCCACAGTACCGCCTCGACGATCCGGGCGTGGGCCTGCGCAACAACGGAAGGCGAGTTCTGACCTATGCCGACATCCGCAATTTATACACCACCTACGATCCGCGGGAACCGGGGCGGGAGATCGAACTGCATCTGACCGGCAACATGAGCCGGTATATGTGGTCGATGAACGGCATAAAATTCGCGGACGCCGAACCGCTGGAGATGAAATTCGGCGAACGCGTGCGCATCACGCTGGTGAACGACACCATGATGAACCACCCCATACACCTCCACGGCATGTGGAGCGACATGGAAACCGGCGATGGCGAGCGCATACCCCGCAAACACACGGTGACGGTACAACCCGGCGCCATGATCAGCTACCTCGTCACCGCGGACGCCAAAGGTGGCTGGGCCTATCACTGCCATCTGCTCTACCACATGCCGGGCATGTTCCGGAAAGTCGTCGTCAGCTGAGGGTTTTTCAATGAAAAAAACGATATCGATAGGGGTGTGTTGGGCGTTGTGTTCCGGTGCAGCGTGGGCGGTGATGGAAGACGACCCGATTTTGTTCAAATTCATGATCGATCAACTCGAATACCGGGACGGCGATGCGGGTAATCCGTGGGTTTGGGAGGCCGACGCATGGATCGGCAGGGATCTGAACAAGCTGTGGATCAAGACCGAAGGGGAATACGTCGACAGCGAAACCGAAGAAGCCGAAGGCCAGTTCCTCTACAGTCGCGCGATCCTCCCTTACTGGGACGTGCAAGCCGGGTGGCGTCGCGAATTCCGACCGCGACCGAACCGCGACTGGTTCGCCCTTTCGCTGCAAGGTCTGGCGCCGTATTTTTTTGAGGTCGACGCGTCGCTGTTTGTGGGCGAGGAAGGGCGCACCGCGGTGCGCCTGCAGGGTGAGTACGAGCTGATGTTCACCCAACGCCTGGTGCTGTCGCCGGAAATCGAAATCAATCTCTTCGGGAAGGACGACCCGGGACGCGGCGTTGGTTCGGGGTTGTCCGATCTCGAATTGGGTTTGCGACTGCGCTACGAAGTCCGTCGCGAGTTCGCGCCCTACGTCGGCGTGAATTGGGAAAAGGTGTTTGGAGAAACCGCCGACTTCGCCCGGGACGAGGGCGAGCCCACGTCGGATACTCAGTTCGTGATCGGGTTTAGGGCCTGGTTCTAAGCGCGCCCTTGGACGCGCCCTGGAGCCATCGGTTCCGTGATTATCGAGCGCAAATACCGCTGCGGCGCGACTATTCAGCGGCGATAGCCGGATGTTCTGCTCCGGCGGCCTGATCATTCCTACATCACGACTTAACCGGCATTCGGTCGGATTGGTCGCGCTCCGTGCTAATCGCTGTGACGGATCCATTATTGTTTGGTTGGGACACCTGCAATGGTCACAATATACGGCTTCGACAGACCACCGAAGTTTAAGACTCAACGGTATGGCGGCGAGATACTACGCCGCCCTTGTGAGCGTCGCCGCCGTTGTTCTCCTCATCGGCTTGGTGACCTCTTTGGATACGGGCGCCGTACTCCACAACGAAGACGCCCTATCTCCCAATCAATAGCGGCCTCGTGCTTCGTGGATACGAACTGAGGAAGCCGATGCCTCCGAGCGGCGTTTTCAATCTTTGTAGAGGAAGGCGGAAATGAGCACAGCAAGCAGCAGAGGCTTTTCATCGGCGTGGGTGAGACGGCTGTCTAGGTGCTTGCCCCAAGAAATCGAAGAGGAACATCCCAAACGTCTTTCTTCCCGGGACGTGCTCTCGCGGACTTATTCCTCGGCAGCTGGGTTTAAACAGAACGTTGTCGGAAAACTAGCGCAAAACGATCTGCTTCCCGGATCGAGCAGGAGGGGTCCGAAAGGCTGCTCGGTATAGTTCTAGTCGCACTCGGCTATCGGCGACACAGTGCCGATCCATGTTCTGTCAACGCTGATTTTTAAGTTTGCGGTGTGAGACAGCGTTAAAACGTTGCAACCACGGTTCGACATGCGCCGCCGGCGCGCTTCGCGATCCATCCCAGGTGTTAATATACAGCTTGACATAAGTCACGATCCGACCGGTCGCTCTTATGCTATAGTAACCCTCGGAATGCGCGAACGAATTTCAACCAGGCTACTGAGGGGTTTCACCGCGGCGTCGGTGATGGTGCTGTCGATGTCCAGCGGCGTAAACGCCTCGCCGGCTGTAATGCCTCAGACCGATTTTCCGAATCAGGTCGGCGTATTCTCGTCCGATGATGATTGCGCGCTGCCGGACTGCGCTTACGAGGCCGATTGCACTGCCGACATGATGGTGGCCGCCTGCAGCATGACCGGCTTGTCGTGTCCGATGTGCGCTATGAATGTATTGTCGCCCTCGACTGAATCTATCTGGCCGCAGGGAGATCTCAGCCTTGGTCTCCCCGGCCAACTGAGACCTATTTTATCTAATCGCGCCGTCAACATCTTTCACCCGCCGCGAGTCTCCTGACATTCGTCGTCGGCAGCCTGTAGCCGAGCGTCGGGCTGCCTCTCATATTTGCATAAATAGCAGACTCAGCCGGTGAGGCAGAGATTGCATGTGCATCACCAATGAAACCTCGTGTCGGGAGGGACAACAATGATCACTGTTAACGCATTGTCAAAGCACAGCGGCGTATCCGCACACACTGTACGCTACTATTCGCGCATCGGACTCCTCAAGCCGCGGCGGCATCCGGAAAATGGATATCGGATTTTCCAATACTCGGACTTGAGTCGACTGCGTTTCATCCGACGCGCACAAAATCTGGGATTCACACTAAACGAGATCTTCGAGATACTGGATCTTTCCGAGGAGGGGCGCTCGCCCTGCAAAAGGGTGAGAGACATTCTGCTCCAGCGCATCGACGAGAACCAAAAGAAAATCGATGAGCTCGTGCGCCTGCAGGCCCGCATGGAGAAGACCTTGGCGCTGTGGCGCAGTCTTCCGGATAGCGTTCCCGAGAGAGACAGCGTTTGTAAGCTCATAGATTCGGCAGCTGAGGCCTTGAGCCCCGAGGACGGTGCATCGACAGTGCGCGCGCACTATGTCTGACAACGCCTCGGCGGAAGTGATCAGGAGAACTCCCTGCCCCTGTTCCGTCAAGTTCTTGATGCCCTTGGCGGCCGGACAATCTCCGGTATCCCTGGATCGGGATCATCGGTCCGCATAGCCGTGAAACGTCACTCGATACGGACAAGGCGCGCAACGGCATGAGCCGCGTGCGGAACCCGCTCTCACACCTGGGGGCATCGCATGAGTCAGGAACCTAGAGCCAACCGAATTACATAGCCGAGTGAAGCGACCGCGGCAACGCCCATAAACCACAAGGCGACGAACCAAAGCAGTCGCCGCGCTCGCATCGACAGCGGGCGCCCCAACATCAGTGATATCCCTCCTTCGGATCGGTCTTGCCTCGAAAAACCCAATACGCGTAGCCCGTATACGCGAGGATGAGGGGCAGCAGGACCACCGTTCCGACCAGAAGAAAACCGAGACTCGCATCGGGCGCGGCGGCGTCCCAGATTGTGAGACTAGGCGGCACCATGTAAGGAAAGAAACTGATGAGAATGCCCACGTAGCAGAGCACGAAAATGCCGAGAGCGGCCAGAAACGGCACAAAGTCATGACGTTGATTGAGCCCTTGAAACAAGGCCCGGGCACAGAGCAGCACCAGTACGGGTACGATGACACTAAACACCGCCGTTGGCCAAGCAAACCAACGGGTTAAGAACTCGTCGTTCAAAAACGGCGTCCACAAGCTCACGACACCGATCGATCCAAGCGTTGCGGCACCCGTTACCCGAGCGTAAGCGCGCGACCGCCGCTGCACGTTGCCGTCGGTTTTCATGTTCAGCCAGGTGGCACCCAATAGCGTATAGCCGATGACCAGGGCCGTTCCGGTCAGCAGACTGAACGGCGTCAGCCAATCCCACCATCCTCCGGCATAAGCGCGGTTGGCGACCTCGATTCCCTGCACCAAGGCACCCAGCGCGATCCCCTGGGCGAAGGTGGCGATGAAGGAGCCGCTGGCGAACGCCCAGTCCCACAAGAACTTGGCGCGCCGGGTGCGCCATCGAAATTCAAACGCTACACCGCGGAACACCAAACCCAGCAACATGGCGATCAACGGCGCGTACAACGCCGGCATGATGGTCGCATACGCAAGCGGAAACACGGCGAACAATCCCCCTCCACCAAGCACAAGCCAGGTCTCGTTGCCGTCCCACACCGGTGCGACCGTGTTCATCATCAGATCGCGCTCCTGTTCCCGCTTGAAAAGCAGAAACAGCATCCACACGCCGAGATCGAACCCATCCAGTATCACATAGGCCAACACCGCGAAAGCAATTAAAGCCGCCCAAATGAGTGCAAGATCGAATTCCATGAGGTATTTCTCAGTCCATCGTTGTCGGTGGGATGCGTGCGCCCCGAACCGCCGGCCCGGGCGTTATGCCGGCGGTGCGAGAGGGTCCGATGTCCACGGTGGCAAGCGCCGCATCCGGATCTTTGCCCATCAACCGCAGAATGTAGAAACTGCCCGCCGTGAACACCGCGAAGTACACGAGTACAAAAGCAATGAGCGACGCCCCCACAGCGGGCGCGTCGAGCGGAGAGATGGATTCCACCGTCGACAATAAACCATAGACGGTATAGGGTTGGCGGCCGACTTCGGTGGTGATCCATCCCGCCAACACAGCGAGGAAGCCAGCCGGTCCCATCAGCACCGCCGCTCTATAGAGATTGCGGCTGTTATACAGTTCGCCACGCAGCCGGAGCCACGCACTCCACAGCCCCAGCGCCGCCATAGCAAGGCCTATTCCGACCATGATTCGAAAGCTGTAAAACACAATTGCAACCGGGGGGCGTTCGTCCTTCGGCCACTCCTTCAAGCCTTTTACTTCGCCGTCCCACGCATGCGTGAGAATCATCGAACCCAATTTGGGAATCTCTAGCGCGTATCGGACGGTTTCGGTTTCGTCGTCGGGAAGTCCAAATAAAATCAGCGGAGCGCCCTGCCGCGTGTCGTAATGGCCCTCCATGGCGGCGATCTTTGCAGGCTGATGCTCCAGAGTGTTGAGGCCGTGAAAATCGCCAGCCAGGATTTGAATAGGGGCCACGATCGTCGCCATCCACATGGCCATCGAAAACATGACCTGCGCGCTTCGGTTGTCCCAGTTTTTCAACAAATGCCAAGCACCCACGCCGCCAACGACGAATGCGGTGGTGAGGTAGGTTGCCAATACCATATGCACCAGGCGATAGGGGAACGAAGGATTGAACACCACCGCCCACCAGTCCACCGGCACAAACTGACCCACATCATTGACGGCGTACCCCGCCGGAGTA
>JBFGKR010000030.1:0-10778 GCA_041576575.1 Arenicellales bacterium
CCGACGACGCGCTTGATGACGTTTCCAAGGGATTTCGAGCCATGGCGCATCCGCTGCGTCTGAAGATCTTGTGCCACCTGCTGCAGGGACCGAAGAGCGTGGGAGAGCTCATCGCGGTCACCGGTACGCCGCAACCCATCATTTCGCAGCACCTCGCCAAGCTCAAAACGACTGAAATACTCGCAGACGAGCGCCACGGTCAATACGTCTATTATCGCCTCGGTAACGGCGCTTCTAGGCTCGTCGACGCCTTGAAGATCATTTGTCACGCGCAGTGACGGCACCGACCGCCGCTAATCGCTGACCTGATTAGGATTTAGGCTTACCCGTTTGACACGCTAAACGTGACGCCAGGGAAGGCACTCCTCCCAATCCGCCTTTTCGGGATCTCCCGCAATCAAGGAACACATGGAGCCGGAACTCCACGCACGGCCGTTTCGGTCCCCCGCTGCCGGCAAGGCGCTCCGCCGCATCCGGCCCCCGCTTAGACAGCGGCAACCGGGGTATACGGACCCCGAGCCGGTGCCGTGGAGGCGCCGAAGAGCTCTGCCGACACCCAAAAAACAGTGGGGCGGTTTCTGCGTGTGCGCCGTCTTTTGCGTCTGACGCCGATTTCCGCAGGCGTCGACCCTCTTGACACGAGCACCGGGAACGCGTTTAATAGTTATCCCACCCCAGGGGGGGTGGGGCAAACCCAACGACGGCGCGATCCAGGGAGAACGACGCATGATTAAATTGAAAGTAACGGGCATGACCTGCGGCCACTGCGAGAGCGCGGTAAACCAGGCGTTGGCGGCGGTCCCGGGCGTCGACCGCGTTATGGAGGTCGATCGAGGGAAGAAGCTGGCGGTTGTGGAGGGTTCAGCGGAATTAGAAGCCCTCATCGCCGCCGTCGCCGCGGAGGGGTACGAGGCGGAGGCGGCGGAATGAACGATACCTGCGCCCAGGTACTCCATCTCGATACCGCTACGCGCGAGGAGGCGCGGCGGCGACTTCTCTCGATAAAGGGTCACGTGGAGGGTGTGTTGCGCATGATGGACGACGAGTCCACTTATTGCGTTGATGCGTTGAAGCAGATAAAGGCCGTGCAGGGTGCTCTGGACAAGGTGGGTACGCTGGTGCTTCGTAGTCATCTCCGAGACCACGTTGTGACAGCGGCCGTTCGTGGAGACACCGAACAGATCGTTGCGGAATTGATGGAAGTGCTGAAGTATCGCTGACCCATCGCGATGCTTGGCCTGTTGAGAATAAAGCGCAATACTCGTACTCCCTCAAACTTGGATCCAGGTCCTTTCGAGCATGAGCAGTGTAATCCAATTTGAGATTCGCGGTATGACGTGCGCTTCGTGCGTCGCCCGGGTGGAGCGCGCTCTGAGCAAGCGAGCCGGAGTGAAAGAGGTCTCGGTGAATCTCGCCACTGAAAAAGCCAGAATCGTCTACGACGAAGACGAGGTCCGCGTAGTCGAACTGATAGACGCGGTAAGCGACGCCGGGTATGAACCCGTGCGCAATACAACGGATCTACGGATTAAGGGCATGACGTGTGCGTCGTGTGTCGCGCGCGTGGAAAGGGCGATTGCGAAGTTGCCGGGGGTGCTCGCCGCGAGTGTAAACCTGGCCACTGAAAAGGCTACTATTGAATATCTGCCTGGCGCCGTGTCTCAAACGGAAATCGCGACGGCAATCGAAGGCGTTGGCTACCGCGTGGAAGATCTGGAGGCACCTCGTGAATCGGAAGACGACGAGCTGTCCAGGCTGCGCAGAGATCTGTCTTTCGGCGTAATTTTAACGCTTCCGTTGCTCGTTATCGTGATGGCGCCCATGTTGATCCCGGCGCTTTCGCAAAAGATGCATGTCTTGCTGGCGCCGCCTGCCTGGAAGTGGATCGAATTATTCCTCGCAAGCCCTGTCCTGTTTGTTGCCGGGCGGCGTTTCTATAGCCAGGGATGGTCGGAGCTGCGTCATCTCAGTCCGGGCATGAGCACGTTGGTGATGCTGGGCGCTTCGGCCGCTTACTTGTACTCGTCGCTGGTGCTGCTGGCACCGGGAATTTTTCCTGCAGGCACCGATCACCTGTACTTCGAGGCCGCCGCGGTCATCGTTACCCTGATTTTGATGGGGAAGTATCTGGAGGCTAAGGCCAAGGGGCGTACCTCCGCAGCCATCAAGAAACTGATGCAGCTACAAGCAAAGACCGCCCGGGTTATCCGGGACGGGGAGACTTTGGAGGTCGCGATAGAAAGAGTGGTGCCGGGTGACTGGGTCGTCATCCGTCCCGGCGAACGCGTTCCGGTCGACGGCGTTGTCGTCGAAGGACAAAGTTACGTCGACGAATCAATGATCTCTGGCGAACCGGTTCCCGTGGAAAAGGTGCCGGGGACCGCAGTGGTTGGCGGTACCGTCAATGAAACCGGTGCTTTCACGTTTCGAGCCGAACACGTCGGCAGCGATACCGTCCTCGCCCAAATAATTCGACTGGTGGAGGAGGCGCAGGGGACGAAGCCTCCGATCCAGGATCTCGCCGACCGCATTGCCGGCATCTTCGTGCCGGTGGTCATGGCGCTCGCGGTCCTGACCTTCTCGGTTTGGCTGGTCTTGGGCCCGCCCCCGGCCTTGAACTACGCTTTCGTCGCCGCCGTCAGCGTGCTCTTGATCGCGTGTCCCTGTGCTATGGGTCTGGCGACGCCGACGGCGATCATGGTCGGCACCGGTAAGGGCGCGGAGATGGGGACCCTGTTTCGCCAGGGCACTGCACTCGAATTACTGGCGCGGGTGGATACGATAGTTCTGGACAAGACGGGCACCTTGACCCAGGGGCGGCCCGTGCTCGCGGACGTGCACGCCATCGGTATTTCCGAAAACGATTTGCTCGCCCTGGTGGCGGCGGTGGAGGATCAAAGCGAGCATCCTATAGCCGCAGCGATTGTCGCTGACGCCAAACGAAGGGGTCTTCGCTGGGGAAGGATTCAAGGGTTCCAGGCCGAACCCGGCTTCGGCCTGCGGGCCGAGGTGTCCGGGCGATTGATCCAAGTGGGGGCCGATCGTTTCATGGAACGGTTGGGCGTGGATCTCACACCGGTACGCGCACTGTGCGAGCGGTGGGCCGCCGAGGCCAAGACGCCCGTCTTTGCCGCCATTGACAACGAGCTCGCAGCCGTGCTCGGCGTGTCGGATCCTCTCAAAGACGGCAGCGCGGCGGCGATCCGGGCCCTTCGGGAGACGGGGATGGAAGTCGCGATGTTGACGGGCGATAACGAGCGCACAGCAAAGGCCGTCGCCACCGAAGCGGGAATCGAGCGCGTGCTGGCTGAGGTCCTGCCCGACCAGAAAGCGTCGGAGATCAAACGTCTGCAGGGAAAGGGGCGGAAAATTGCCTATGTTGGAGATGGAATCAACGACGCGCCGGCGCTGGCTCAGGCCGATGTCGGCGTGGCGATCGGCACAGGCACAGATATAGCGATCGAGGCAGGGGACGTTGTCCTCATGTCCGGAGATCTGAGAGCCATCGTCAACGCGGTCGCCCTGGCGACAAAGACCCTGCGAACGATTCGACTCAACTTCGTTTGGGCCTACGGTTACAATGTCGCGCTGATTCCGGTTGCCGCAGGCGTTTTGTATCCGTCGTTCGGAGTGCTTTTGAATCCCATGTTGGCGGCCTTCGCGATGAGTGTCTCGAGCTTGTTCGTCGTGACCAACAGTCTTCGCCTTCGACGCTTCATGGCGCCCATGCCGGCTCCTGAATCAGCTGCCGTCAAGGAACCGGAACCGGAGCATCGCGAAAAATTTCCGGAAGCTTCGGACAAGCACGCTGCATGAAGCGGCCGTCCTGCACCACGGTCCCATATCGACCCCGAAAACCTGCGCAATACGTCGCCCGGTGCGTGAAGGCTGCGACGAGAGAAGCTGTCAACGTGCAGCAAGAATAATCTTGCGTCGACGTTGAATGTGACGCATCGCCTCGATACGGACGTTTATCCCTGCGCTGGATCGGTCTCGAAGCCCGGCCTTGCGTTTTCTCGACGCGGCACCGGATTTTGAATTCAGGCCGGATTTCGTAATCTGGAGTTCAGTGTGACGTCTCGTATCTCGATTCCTTCGTTGGTCTAAGGGCCAACTTTGATCGAATGTTTGGACGGGTGGAGCGCGCGACCGTAGCGAGTTTAGCGTGCAATCCATCTCTACGAGCCCTTTCGATACGGCTTCGATCTGTTAGACTTCCGCGCTAACTCAGTTCAAGCCAGCGAAATGGGATAAATAATGAAGACAAAGACTTTACTCAAATCTGTGCTCGTTCTCCTGATAACGGGAGCTACCGGCTGTACGACGACCTATCTCATCAGGGGTGCCGGGGGTACGACTTGCGCAACGGTCGTGCGGAATATCAACGAAAGCCACCAATATCGCCCAATCTACAACGCCTGGTTGTCGGGCTATTTGACTCGATATAACTACGAGCACGATAGAAAACTCAGCAGTGGATTTGACGACCAGGCATTAATCGATACTGCGCTCCAGTATTGTGGTCAGAATCCCTTGGACGATTTTGATAAAGCTGCAGACTATATAATTCAGCAACTCGAAAAGAAGACTTAATCTGCAACTCTCACAGAGAGCGTGAATTGAGGAATGAGCGTTACGTGCGGTGAGGAACGGGGCCTTTGCCGGTGAGTTTTACTTTGTCCCGGTGACGGGACCTGTACGGATGGATCCGTGTCGAGCCCGGGGGGTCCGCTTGGTGTGGGCCGTTGCTTCCCCTTTGCATGTGGTCTCATGAATACCCGGATTCGCTCGCGTCGCGATTTTCGGAGATTCTTGGTGTGCGATTGGGTTAGGAACGCGTGCTCCCGCGTCCAGGCTTCGATCCCTGTGATTCGTTAGCGCTCAGCGTCGCTCGACAACGGCGGGGTGTCATCCGCGACCAGTTCGTCCGCTCGCTTTTTACGCGCCGGACTCGATGCCATCGATGCGCGCCCGCTTCGAAAAGCGTCCGGACAAATTCGCCGGCTCGACGATTCACGCATGCGTCGTCTGCAACTGCCCGTAATGAAACCGCCGACCGCAATAAGGTGGCGAGCGCCGGGACAGCGCCGTTGAGATTCACGAGGCTGGATCGCTGTATTTCGCGGGGGGTGGGCAGTTCTTCTTACCAGGTGACCGCGGACCGGGCTAGGGAACTCGGTACGCGTCGGGAACAAAGAACAAGTGATCGTGCTCTTCAGCAGCCAGGTGGCAGTCGATGCAGTAATCGACGCGCTCCGTGTGGAGACCACGAGTCTCTCCAAACACCGCTCCGTTCGGTTGAATAAGCGAGTATTTCCAGTTGCTGGAGACCTCGTTGAAGCCTTTTGGCATCTTCTCCATCAAGAACAAGGGCCCAAGAATAACGGCGCCGCTGTCGGTGTAGGAAAAGCTGTCTTTGGCGATGATCGAGCCCACCGGCAGTTCGCCGGCGCGTTCGTAGCTGCCATACGCAGCCGCAATCGCATTGGCGTAATTGTTCAAATAATGATTGCCGTGTGTCGAAGAGAGATAGGGCGCCGTGTTATACCGGGTCCAGGTCGAATAGGATTCCGCTATCGTGTTTTCAGACCGGCGATACCCAACGGCCAGCGCGCTTTTGGCGATCGCGTAGATTTGTTCGGCCTCTGAGGGCCCGAGGTCGGCGGGGTCGCGTACACGGAAATGCCGGCGAGGATGATCGATGTCTCCAGAAATTGGGCTCATTTCCACGTCGGCGGGTGTAGTCGAGTGCCTTTCCGGAGTCGTGGCGTCTGCCGCCGAACGATACGCCCCGGCGGCGAGCAAAAGGCTGGCAAAGTAGGCGAAACAAAGGGTTTTCCACATGGGGACTTCCTCGTGTTTACCGTTTGGACACCATCAGCGCGTCGATGTGCGGTCGGAATTCGAGTCTGCAGCGGGCGCTACGCGCAACGGGAACACCGTTCCGAATCCCGGTTGGTGTCAGGAAAAAGCATCGCTTTCCCGGGAGACAAAGAAGGCGCAACCAGTAGACCGTGGTGATCGTTCACATGCACGACATGTGCTTGGGTCCTTGGCATTCCAAGGCTCGCGCTCCCCAAAGGCTTTTCATATAGGCAACGATGTCGAAAGCGTCCTGTGTTTTCAGTACGTTTTTCCATGCCGGCATGCGCTTGGTGCGAGGAGAACCATCGAGAATGACCCTGACCAAGGCCTCGTCACTGTGAAGCCACGCGTGTTGTGAATCGTCCAGAGCGGGGGCAACGAAGTAACCGGGCAACCTGATGCTCGGGGGGATCTGTGGCTCACCTGTGCCTCTTGCACCGTGACAAGAGAGACAATACGAGTCGTACAATTTTGCTCCGCGTGTTACGGCTTCAGGGTCCGGCGCTTTCCCCGTCTCCGCGACGACCCCGGCAACGAATAGTAACGGCATCATCCTCGTAGCAATTCGTAGCAATTTCAAAACTGTCATAGTTTTTAGAACATCTCTCTCAGGGTGTTAGACCGAGCGTGAGCGGAGCAAGTCTATCGCGCTCGTATTCGGCCATCGATCCGTCAAACACGCGGACATTCTGGTAACCGAGGCGGCGTAGCGTGAAATAGGTCTGGGAGGCGCGGTGACCGGTTTGGCAGTAGGTGATGATCGGTTGATCCTTGTCCGCAATACCAAGGTCTGCGAGCTTATTCTGCAACCAATCGGCGCTCTTCAGACGAAAACCGTTGTCGAAGTCTACGGCTTGTTCCCACGGCCACCATTTGGCGCCGGGAATATGGCCGGTGCGTCGTTTGCTCTTGGGATCCCCCTGGTACTCTTCCTTAGTGCGCACATCGAGGAGCACCGGCTTGCCTTCAGCGTCGTCCTTGACTAACTCGAGCGACGCATCGTTCGCACGTCCGGCGTCGCTCACACGGATATATTTAACTGGCGTGGGCCGTACGGGCGTAGCGACCACTTTTCGGCCATCTAGGATCCACTGCACCAAGCCGCCGTCAAGCACCGAGACTTTAGGGTGTCCGATGCGCTCCAGTTCCCACAACAGCCTGCCCGCTTGCAGTCCGCCGATGTCGTCGTAGACCACTACATGGCTGTCGTTGCGGATGCCCAGCGCGCCGAGGATATTCATTAGACGCTCGTCGTCCACGCGGACAACCACGCCGTCGCGGCGTCGTTGCACGATTGCTTGATAGGGGAGATAGACGGCGCCAGGAAGATGGAATCGCTGGTATTGCGTGCCCTCCGCGGCCATATCCACGAGTACCACCGACGAATCGTCGAGGCGTTGGCTGACCCAGTCCGCGTCCACCAGCACCGAGTCTGCGATGGCGAATCGGCAAAAAAGCATGGCGCCCAACAAAGCGCTAGATCGCAAGAACGGAATTCGGGTTGTTGCGATACCTGTAATTGACATGATATCTCGTCTCCTCAGGTGGTCGATGTAGATTTACGCCGTTTACCGCAGGTAACGGCCTAAAGAACGCGCAATACGGATACCTGCGTGGGCGAAACCTGCATCACGTCGTACCGGGCTTTCTGACTAAGACCGCGACGTCCGCGAAACTATTTCTTATCTTCGTCGTGCGGGTGCGATCCCCCACGCCCGTGTCCATGCGCCGCCTTGTTTTCTGGAAGTTGCTTGAGATAGTTGACTACGTTCCAGATATCGGTCTGCGACAACGTATTCTTCCAGGCCGGCATCGAGCCACGCCCTTCCTCGATCTTCCACGCCAAGTCACCATCACTGTGTTGCGGCGCCATCTCAACGAGATCGGGCGGCGGAGGCTTCAATGCCGCGCCGGCCGGACCGTCTCCCCGTCCTTCCACGCCGTGGCAGGCGGCGCAGTTCGTTTGATAGATGCTGCCGCCGCGATTCACGGACTCCTCGGATGCCGGGACCGGGTTGGTGTGTTGTGCGGCCTCGGTGGGCGCGGCCCAGTGCGCCTCTTCATGGTGATGGCCGGGAGGATGTTTCCCGCCTGCGAACACGGGAATGCCGCTCGATGCGATCAATGCCGTGAATACGATGATCTTGGGTAGCTGCATGATGACTCCTTATTCTGTGAGGTCTGTCGATCTAATTGTACAGTGCGGTCGTGGCGAAGTTCCGCCGCTGCTACGGGCTCGGGCACGATTTCTTGCGGATTTGAATACCATCCGGGCCGTCGCATCTCGTTAGGATTGCGCCTAGATTCCCATCGTAAACCGGCCGCTGACCGTAGATCCACCGAACTGTAGAGGCCCGGTGCCGTGTAGCCGCTGTACATGAGCACACAGGCATGCGCATATAGACGACGTCTCCCATACCGCTCCGCCCCATTCTCATACGTCCAGGCAGGAAAGACCGTGGGTTGTTGTCGGGTTCTTCCCGTTTCACGCCATTCGGCAGAAAGATGCCGTGCGAGTGGGCGCTGTCGGGCACCGATGTCTAGTCTTTGGCACAAGTGCGTACACATTCTCCCTCCTCGGCATCCATCACGGCACCGCTCTACCGCCCCTTGTACCCCCAGACCGCGGCCTTTAGGCCCGGTGCGTACCCTCTTGGACTGCCGGGAGTCGGGTGTGGAGGGCGTGACGATTCAAGGCCGAAAACTGAACCAAAGGACGCTGGATGCGATCCGAGGTAGAGGACCGGATCGTGGGCACGCCATTTGACCGTTGACCGCATTGCGCCGAAAAACACAACACAGCCGGCCGACATTTCCCTTTGTCGGCATCTTTTGCATTCCAATGGGTACGAGCCGCCTACGCGCGCGCGAACGGCACGGTTCGCACACCGTTCTTAGTGACAATGATCTGCAAACAACCACTGCGGCGAACTCGCGGCGAGGAAAACGATCGGGATGCTCTTGCTTACTGCGCGCAGTATGTTATTCACTAATCGCTTTGTACAAACCTCGATCAGCTTTCAGACCGTGCTTGCTGCACAAAGCTTCCGGTACTGGTGAATCTTGCATAGGTCGCCCCATCACCAATCTCTGCAGCAGGCGATAATTCGATCCACCACCGCTTTGGTTTTCGGGTTCTGCCGATACAGCAGCAACAACGACAACGCCACCCACAAAATTCCCAAAAGACTCAAAGCGGCGGGGACGTCAACGTGCATTCCAAGCATGACCAGCGCCGCCAGAGTCGCCGTCAGAAGAAAAGGCAGGCGAAAGACGTGCCAGTATTCGTCGATTTTCCTTTCCAAGAAATAATATGCGCCGACAATGCTCTGTCCCATCAAAACGGCGATTATTAACGGTTGTTCAAATCGTCCAAGCCAATACGCAAGGAGAAGTCCGATCCAGGTAATGCCGACGCTCGTACAAATTACGCAGAACTTCCAACCGGTGATGCTTTTAATGAGCAATAATGTGCCGAAAAGGCCGGTTATCAGCAGCATTGTAAACACGGCTTCGTTCATGACGTAATTTCGATCACGACGGCTGCGGTGAGTAGCAGGGACAACGTTATGGTCGTGCCCTGAAACGGGTACATCTTGCCATTTCGGGCTAGCGCGAGCTTCCGGCTGAGATGTGGAGAAATCAGCAGCAGTGTGCCGCCGATAATCCCGCCGACTAGAAATAGGTTTATTAGTATCGTCTTACCGTACTCCCCCCAAAATGGCAGATATACCGACGAGTAATCCGCAAGCACCGACTGTAGCGGAATTATGGTGGTGACGAAGGAGATAAGCGCCAGCATCTCTTTCTGCCTCGGCACGTATTTTTTCTTGATCAACCGCGCGACCCATAACCCCAGTGCAACGGCAAACGCCCCCAGAAATATGCCGACGGACATCGGGCCCACACCCAATTTGGCGGCACCCAAGGCTACGACTCCGGCTCCAGCGGTGCACAACGGACAATGCGCATGCGCTGTTCCCGATGCGCTCAGCGCCAACAAAGCAAACGAGCAGACAATCGGTGTTTTCACGGCGTCCCCCTGTACGAGCGCGCTCGCACTATATTTCCATTCGCAAGATCGGAGCGCACACACGCCCCGAATTTCTTCAGAGTTTGTCGTAAAGTTTAATTTTCCCGTCTTTGATTGAATAAATCTTCCAGGTCTCGTTTTTCGGGCCCGGCATCCCCGGTGATCCAGAAGGCATACCCGCCATGGCGATGTCGTCGATCGCCGGGTGTTCCGCCAAGAGTTTGTCGATTACCTTCGATGGTATGTGTCCTTCAACGATGTAGTCTCCGATGATGGACGTGTGGCAGCTCTGCAGAGAGCTTGCGATGCCGTATTTTTGCTTGACCGATGGCATGTCTTTGTCTTCCATATCTATAACGTTGACCTTGTATCCGTTACTTTCCATGTGTTCCTTCCAGCCGTTGCAACAACCGCAGGTGTAGGACTTATAGAGTGTAATCGTCTCTTTTGGTGCGGCATTGGTCCCGCACCCGGCTACGAAGAGCACCGCCGCCAGGATGGAAATCAGCTTGAGAGGCTTCATGAGTATTTCTCCAGAATATATGAACAAAGTTTGGTTCAAATGAGATATTTATCCAATCGTCGAGAAAACCGGGAACGTTCGAAGCAACCAGAACCCGAACGCCGACAAATACCCGGTGATCATCGCAATCCCGGTGAGAACGAGAATCACCCCGGCGACGATATGCAGAGTCTTACCGATACGGCGCATGGCGCGAAGACGCCGCAGAAATTGGTCGGCGAACAAGGCGGCCGCCAAAAACGGCAGGCTGAGACCGAGCGCGTACACCGCCAACAAGGCGATACCCTGATTCAAGGTCGCAGCGACCGCGCTGGCCGCGAGAATAGCGCCGAGTACCGGACCGATGCAGGGTGTCCA
>JBFGKR010000031.1:0-10775 GCA_041576575.1 Arenicellales bacterium
CCCGCGGAATTCGCGCCCCTGGCACCTTCAGAGAACGTAACCGCCCATGTGGCGCCCACCACCGCCATCAATCCTGTAGAGCAACAACGTGTACTCGGTGTGACCGCGCGCTACGCTGGCTTGCTGAAGGGGTGGTTGCAGCGCCATATGCGCTATCCCCGTGAAGCCTGGTTGGCCGGAATTCAAGGTACGACCGTGCTGCGATTCAGCATCGATCGCGACGGTAAGGTAATAGCATCGAGCCTGGAACAAAGCTCAGGCCACAACGTACTGGACAGAGAGGCCGTGCAAATGGTGCGCAGAGCGGATCCCTTTCCCGCTATACCTTATGAGATTGTCGGAAACGAACTGGAACTGCGCGTGCCGATTGTGTTTTTTATAAAAGATTTCGAGCGACAGCGAGAGATGCCTCCGATTTATCTCAAATAGAGTCGAACGTCAGTGCGCAATCACCAATTGAGCAAAACGGACAGCGAGGATTTCTTCCATTGACGTTTGTCCCAAGCCGTCTTTTTCGACGACGACAAGCTGCTGGTTCTCCGGCGGGCCGAGCGGTAACACCATTTTTCCACCCGGTTTAAGCTGCTGCACCAGCGGGGCGGGGACGTGCTCCGGCGCCGCGGCAACGATAATTTTGTCAAACGGAGCATAATCGCTCCAACCGTAATAGCCGTTACCGAATCGAACTTCGACGTTGTCAACCTCCGACGTCCGCGCCAGACGTTCGATTGCATCCCGCGCCAGGTCTTCCACTATATCGACCGTGTACACCTCAGACACCAAGCGGCTCAACACCGCTGCCTGATATCCCAGTCCAGTTCCGACTTCCAACACTCGATCGCCTTCGCTCAAGTCTAAAAGGTCCACCATAAGGGCCACGATAAAGGGTTGCGAAATCGTTTTATCATGACCAATAGGAAGGGGACCATCTTCGTAGGCATAGGCCTGGAATTCTTCCGGAACAAACTCATGCCGCGGAACGTCACCCATCGCTTCCATTACTCTCGGATTCAACACCGAGCGGCCTGTCATCTCGCTGGACATCTGCGCGTGGGCAATTATGACCTTTAACATTATGCGACGCAGTTCGGTAAACGCAATCTGGACCATGGTCGGGGCTACGCTTTTCGATGCGAGTCAGCATCTACCCAATCACAGACGTTGTCAAGAGCGCTCATCAACCCACGCCGAAAAACATAACGTTGGTATAACGCCTCGACGTACCGTCGATCAGTGAGCGCGCTTCACCCGCAATGAGCGGCGGATGCGCCCTGACGCTGCGTCAAACACAAAAGGATGTTCGCCGTTGAGAAGAGTGGCGCAGTTCGCAAGGCCGTTAGCGTCACGGGCCCCGTTTTGGGCCCAATCCATAGTGGACGACATCGGCGGACAGAGGACCTGCCGCGGTGTTCAATAGCGGCTCGATCCGGTGCCTCTTCCGCGACACGCGTCGGCGCCGGCCACGTAGACTCCACCAATACATGACAATGGACAGCGCGACCAACAATAGTAACCAGGGCAAGGAAACCGCGCCCAACGCCTTCTTTGCTATT
Organism: Arenicellales bacterium; assembly: GCA_041576575.1. Lineage (GTDB taxonomy): Bacteria > Pseudomonadota > Gammaproteobacteria > Arenicellales > JAANXG01 > CALZGZ01. The sequence goes on from JBFGKR010000031.1 coordinate 1,554, forward strand.
TTCGCGACGCGTGAACCGTGTTTGATCCCTCGGACGACATGCGCCACCTTGCCCTTTTGAGCTTGTACTCGTCGAATACCTTGGGTACCGAACAGAGCGGTCAACACATAAGTATCACGGGCATTAGTCTTCGACGCGCGGGCGAGCGTCGCGAGATCGTCCGCTGTTTCCACCGACATTAGAGCGCCACGCAGCGGACCGGGCCCCAGCTGCATACCAACCCTGCCGATATTCTCCGTTATCGCCGTCAGCCGTTTGAAATCACCCGTCCGCAACGCTTTCCGACTCTCTATTTGCATCACGGAAAGCAAGCGCACATTTAAAGCCCCGCTCTTCTTGAGCCACTTGAGAAAAGCGGGTGCCCAATCGATCTCGGGGACGATGCTGGTCGCCAAACCGACCGAAGACAACGCCAATACTATGGCGTCGCCCGTGCCGTAATGTAGTTGTTTCCAACTTTGTACCGCAATGTCGCGAACATCTCCGACGACAAACAGGTCGAGCGACAAACTACCCATAAGACTCGCCAAATCTGCCGGCTCGCCGGTGAGGGCGCCTTCCGCGAAGCGGAGGGCGGTGTGACCGAGGCCGTCCAATTCAAGCTGTGCGGCCTTTGATAAAACCGCCGCTCGGTCAGCGTCGCCAAGATGAGGGTGATTTCCTATAAAATCCGCAATCCATTGGGCTTCGACCCAGCGTTGTCCTTGTGCCAGCCCTTCCGCAACCACAATGGGATCCGAGGTTAAAACCAGAGCCGCGCTCCGGTAGCGGTTGTCGAGCTCGACAATGGTCACGACGAGCAGTAACGTGGCAAGTACAGCGGTAAGGAGCCGGATCAAGGCGTTTCTCATCGACACATCGGACTGTGAAAATTAATATAGCACGTGTAGATGAGAAAGTTGTGCGTCCGCGGAAACAGGAATACTGGGAAAAGACAAGCTGCCGGGGACGCAACGACGCACGCGCTTGTCCTATGCTCAAGTCCCTCAGATTGATTTATTAGCCCTGAGACATGGGCCCCAGCGGCTGTTTTGCCGTGGTTCTATACACTACAATGCGCAACCTCAACAGACCTGCTCATATTGCGCTTGACATGGAACCAGCATCCGGCGGACGCATACGCGAGATTCCTTACAACTATACATCGTTCTCGGACCGTGAAATCGTGATTCGGTACCTGGGCGAGGAAAATTGGACGCTCCTGAATAAACTGCGCAGTTCGAGACAGACGGGTCGCTCTGCGCGAATGTTGTTCGAAGTCTTGGGGGATATGTGGGTCGTCAGAAGAAACCCTTTCCTCCAGGACGATTTGCTCGCAAATCAAAAACGACGTGATGCTCTGATACGAGCAATGCACCAACGACTCGAACAAATTACCGCAAGAGCAAGGGGCAACACCGACGCTCTGGCGTTGGCGGACTCTGCCCGTAGTGCACTAACACGCTTCTCGGATTGGTTTGAACACGTCAAGGCACAACGCCGACGGGTGCGACGAAGGCTGCGTCGCTGCACCCGCTTGGACAACATCGATTTCGGGGGTCTTGCGCGCGTTTCCCACGTAACCGACGCCACCGATTGGCGCGTCGAATTTCCATTGGTGGTCGTTTACCCCGACAACGAGAAAGAAATCGCCCCGCTGGTTCGAGCGTGCATTGAATTGGGCTTAACGATTATTCCACGCGGCGGCGGCACCGGCTACACCGGCGGCGCCGTGCCCTTGATCGAAGACACAGCGGTCATCAACACGGAAAAGCTGGAACAGCTGGGAAATGTCGAGACGATCACAATTTCCGGTTGCAACAGGAACATCGCCAGCGTGAGGGCGGAGGCCGGCGTGGTTACCCGTCGGGTATCGGATCTTGCTGCCCGGCACAACAAAGTTTTTGCGGTGGATCCAACTTCCCAGGACGCTTCGACCATCGGCGGCAACATCGCCATGAATGCCGGCGGCAAGAAAGCGGTTATGTGGGGCACTACGCTGGACAACCTTCTTTCGTGGCGCATGGTCACCCCCGGCGGAGACTGGCTGGAGGTGCATCGCCGTGACCACAATCTGGGTAAGATTCACGCGCAGAAATCCGTCCAATTCGAGGTGACGCGTTTCAAGGAACTGGGGGAAACGCCAGTGGGAGAACCCGAGACACTGCGTTTTTCCGGCCGATCTCTGCGCAAGCTAGGACTCGGCAAAGACGTCACCGACAAGTTTCTCGGCGGCTTACCGGGTGTGCAGAAAGAGGGCTGTGACGGAATTATCACATCCGGCGTTTTTGTGCTTCATGATCTTCCGAGGCATTTCCGCACGGTGTGTCTTGAGTTTTATGGTGATGATCTGCGCCCCGGCGTGCGGGCAATCGTCGAGATCAAGAACCTTATCGACCGAATTGGAGGGGCGGCGTTGTCCGGGCTGGAGCATTTGGATGAACGGTATCTAAAAGCCGTCGATTACTCTCCCAAGGCGTCGCGCGGTGAACTGCCGAAGATGATTCTTCTCGCAGATGTATCCGGAAATGACGAGGACCGGGTTGCGGAGGCAGCCTCTCAAATCGTTCATATAGCGAATCTGCGCGGAGCGGAAGGATTCATCGCCGCCAGCCCCACGGCCCGACAGCAGTTCTGGCTGGACCGTTCGCGCACTGCAGCCATAGCGGCGCATACCAACGCATTCAAAATTAACGAAGACGTCGTCATACCATTGGACAAGCTCGCCGAGTACAGCGAGGGTGTCGAGCGAATCAATATCGAGCAATCGATTGCGAACAAACTGCGCATCATCGAGGCGGTCCGCGGCTACCTGGAAGGAGATCTGGGCCCCCTATTGGCAGGCCCGAACTTCGAGCTGAGCGATGAGACCAGTGCCATAATCGACGAAAAGCGCGTCGCAGCGTTGCGTGTACTGCGTACCGCAGAGCAACGCTGGCGAACCGTTCTTGAGCATCTCGACGAACCAGCTGAAGGGTTCCTGCAGAACCTGCCCGAGACGCCTCGCGCGCAAATTTTCAGCAAAGGCAGTTTTCTCGAGCTTCTATTGCGCCGTCAACTTCGGATTTCTTACCGCAGTGAAGTGGAAAAACCACTCAAAGACATCTTCAGCGGCGGAGACATGCAGGTGGTGCGTGATCGTCTGGACGCTATTCATTTGGGGATTCGCACGAGTCGGCTATTCGTCGCTCTACACATGCATGCGGGCGACGGCAATGTGCACACCAACATTCCCGTAAATTCGAACGATTATGAAATGCTCCATGAAGCCGAACGCATCGTCGATCGGATCATGCAACTGGCTCGTTCACTCGGCGGTGTAATCTCCGGCGAACACGGCATCGGCCTGACCAAGCTGCAATATTTGGACCCCGATATTGTGCGAACCTTTACCGAGTACAAGCTGCGGGTCGACCCAGCCGGCCATTTCAATCGCGGAAAATTAATGGCCGGCTCAGGTTTGCAAAATGCGTATACCCCTTCACTTCGCCTGGTCCAGCAGGAAGCGCTCATTCTCGAAGAGAGCGAATTGGGGGAACTCAATGACATGATCAAACACTGTTTGCGTTGCGGCAAATGCAAATCAGTGTGCAACACCCATTCCCCCAGAGCCAACCTGCAGTATTCGCCTCGTAATAAGATCCTCGCCACGGGGCTTATCATTGAAGCGTTCCTTTACGAAGAGCAGACCCGTCGCGGCTTGTCGCGTCGACACTTTAACGAAATGAACGACGTTTCCGACCACTGTACGATTTGTCACAAATGCCTCGGCCCATGTCCGGTCGACATCGATTTCGGAGACGTGACGATCCAGATGCGGAAAATACTGAAGAGGCGTGGAGAACGACGGTCGAGCATAGGCACCACGTTGACCATGATGTTTTTGAATCTCAAGGACCCAACAGGCATCAAAATCGTGCGCAAATTATTCATCGAGCTTGGATTCAAAGGACAGCGCGCCGTTTACCGTGTTTTCAGAAATGTACCTCGTCTCCGCGCGCTCGGTCTTCGGCCTCCGGCAACGAGCAACAAACCGGCGATAATGGAGCAGGTAATTCATTTCGTTAATCGACCTTTACCCCGGGATCTGCCGTCAAAACCGATGCGATCGCTTCTCGCCTTGGGCGACAGAGATACGGTTCCGATTCTACGCGACCCCGCCAAGGTCAACGACGATTCCGACTCCGTGTTCTATTTTCCAGGCTGCGGATCGGAAAGACTGTTCAGTCACATAGGTCTTGCCGCGCTTGCAATGTTATACGAAGCAGGCACACGAACGGTGTTGCCGCCGGGTTATCTCTGCTGTGGCTATCCACAGACTTCCAGCGGCGATATAGAAAAAGGGAATCGAATCTCCACTGACAATCGGGTGTTGTTTCACCGCATCGCCAATACCTTAAACTATCTAGACATCAAAAGAGTACTGGTTTCGTGTGGAACGTGCATGGACCAGTTGCTCAAATACGAATTCGAGCAGATTTTTCCCGGTTGTCGGCTGCTCGATATACACGAGTACATTATGCAGAAAGGATATGCCGTCGAAGGAACGCCCGGGCATCAATATCTATACCACGACCCGTGTCACAGCCCCATTAAGAGCCACAGCCCGATCGTCGTGGCGTCCACTCTTATGGGAAAATCGGTGATGCCGTCGGATCGTTGTTGTGGCGAAGCCGGAACGTTTGCGGTCTCCCGTCCGGACATCGCGACCCAAGTGAGACTCCTTAAGCTAGAAGAGCTCACCGGGGGCATTCGAGAACTCACCGGAAGAGACCGCGTGGAGAACGGCAGCGTGAAATTGCTGACAACCTGCCCCGCGTGCCAACAAGGGCTGAGCCGATTCGCCGACGAGACTGCTCTAAACACCGACTACATCGTGGTGGAACTCGCGAGACAATTATGGGGGGAACACTGGATGGACCGGTTCGTACACAAAGTAAACGCAGGCGGTATTGAGCGGGTCTTGCTGTAACCCGGATATTGCACCGCTTCTTGTATCCGCGAACAGACCGTGCCCAATCGTGCCGCGGATGCGCGGGCCTGACCTGCGATCTTCGCAAACGAGCACGGGTTGCGCACTCGATACAAGCCCTATGTTCCCGATTCCGCGATAGCCGCCGAACGCCGCCTGTCCAACCGGGTGGTGGACTACGTACGCACACAATGGACATGGTCGATTTCACCGATTCACATTATTCCCGCCGCGGTTATGCGGCGCGCCTCAACGATGAAAATGTGTTGTTTAATCTTGCACCTTTGCTAAAATTTTTCTTAAATCGTATCAATAAGAACGTATTAAGGCCCACTAGGCTATAAAACGATTACGCGATGGACAAACGACGTTTTCTGCAGAGCGCGGGGGGCTTGTTGCTGACCGTTTCGGCGGGCAGCATTCCCGTCTCGGCGTACGCCTCGATCTGCCAACCTGAAGACCCTTACCGTCGAAAAATTAGAAATTTCGAGGCAGACCACACCGGCGATATTTTTCTCTCCGTTGAACAGATGACGATTCTGAAAAATGTCGTGGCGCGCCTGCGGCGCGTTCGCAGCATTGTCGGCCATGGAAAGTTCGCCCTGATAGGAATTGATGAAATGAGAACAGTGGCGCGGAACTACCGTAAGGTCGGCCATTTCCCAAAAAAAGAATTGGATTTTCTCGAGGATATATTTTATCGGGACGCAGCGTGCTACGGCTTTCTCGGAGAAAAGGTACTGAACGGTCTTACCGATCAAGTTCGAAAGAAGGATAGCACCGCCATTCGCCGCACCGGGCAGTATCTGTTCAGAGGAGATCCCTTGACAACTTACAAAGCGATACGAAAGCAAATCGGTCGAGACGTGATACTGACATCCGGTGTCCGTGGCATGGCCAAGCAAATGTATCTCTTTCTGGCCAAAGCGCAAAGGACAAACGGAAATTTATCTCGCGCGTCCCGCTCGCTAGCGCCGCCGGGGTATTCATTCCACGCGGCTGGCGATTTCGACGTCGGCAAGCGAGGGTGGGGGGTGCGTAATTTCTCCAGCGATTTTGCGCAGACCGATGTATTCACGAAGTTGGTCGATCTGGGATACGCGCGGTTACGCTATCCCGAAGACAATCTCCTCGGAGTCCGCTACGAGCCCTGGCATATCAAGATCGTATGAACTGTTGCTTTTGCGATCGCCGCATGCCCCACAAACGCCCGCTGTCGAAATCCCAAGCCGGACGAGCCGTCGCGTACGAGCATCCCGGCGAGACGAGCAAAAATCGTAATTGCATTTGCTTCAATTGTTAAATCGCTGGTCTGAGCTATGCTTTAGAAAGTAGTTTACAGCGCGGGACAACCGCCTGGAGAATCATGAGCAAGTTTGACTGTGCGCGAGAATACCAGTTGAGCAAACGCCGATATGATGAAATGTTCATATTTCATGAACACGATGCTCCGCCACGATCGGGGGTCGGCTTGAGTCTCGCATCCATAGCGACGGCGATTATACTGGCGGGTCTGGTCTGGGCCGGTTTAGTGGTGTGACCGGCGGGCATCGGGCCGCCCCCCCGGGTTCACACGAGAACCGATGCGATGTAAACGACGTACAGGGCGCCGTTTATAAACAAATGCCCCGTATTGAGGGTTCCCGACCGCAAGGCCGCGCGCAGCCATAGTGCCCCGATAAAGGTAATGAATACTCCCATTGCCACTTCGAGACGCGGCTCCCACGGGGTAAGCAGAATCCCGATGGCGGGCAGCAACGATCCCTGAAACACCATTGCCCCGGTAATATTACCGAATGCCAAGGTGTCTTTGCGCCGCCTAATCCATATGACGCTGTTAACTTTTTCAGGGAGTTCCGTCGCAATGGGAATTATCAGCAGCGACAGCAGCAAGGCCGACGTGTTCAGCACCGTGGCGGTGTATTCAACGCTGTGTATGAATCCATGGGCGCCGGCAATGAGAAGACCAAGGCCGGCCGCGATCTGGAACAAAATCACCGGCATGATGTCCGGCAATCGAAGATACTGAAGAAACAACTTCCTATGGGGCTCGGTGCCATGACCATTTTCCACCAGCTGAGCCGATGAACGAAATGTCAACAGCACGTAAATGAAGTAATTGACGACTAATCCGGCGGCGATCATCACTCGCAGTTCTCTCCATTCATGAGGAATGATCAGGGCGACTGCGGCAAGACCGAAAGAGATTAGAAAAAAGTTCAAGTCTCGTTCTATCCCACTGCGTTCGGGTTTCAAGGCGCCCGCCATGCCACGGACACGCACTACCGAAAGAGCCATAACGAATAGCGCGATCGTCGACAACATGAGCGGAGCGCCTAAAATCGCGCCCACGCCGATCTCTTCGTTCACTTCTTGGCTCGCGGTCCCAGCGAGCAGGGCGAGTAGCGGAATAATACTCTCCGGCATCGCCGTCCCAACCGCAGCAAAAATCGACCCCGTTACACCCTCGGAAATCTGGAGCCGCTCTCCCAGGTGTTCCAGAGCGTTGGTAAAGATTTCCGCGGCAATGACGATAATTATCAGAGACACGAACAATTGGATCAGAAGTGCCATAGATTCATACGGATGCCGGTGGAATATTGCTGGAATTGGTTGTTCTCAAAAAGCCATCTGGCCGTTTTTTTTAGCTACTAAGTAGCTGATTTTCCTGCTGAACATTTCGGGTCGTATTTTCACATTCACGTGGAGAAGCGCCAACCTTCGGACTAAACTTAAGACATTTCAAGATCCAGAGACGGGGGTCGTCTTTTGTATACACTCATTTCCAGTTTGGGGTCCAGAGCGTCGACGCCATGAACACGCACGGCGCCGAGATGCGACGCGAAGTCCGATATCAGGTCAAAGGCGAAATAGAGGGCTATTTCGATCTCGGTTCCGATAATGATAAGGTGCCGTTCAAAATCCTCAACGTTTCCAAATCCGGGATGTGCGTCACGACGACGAAACGATTACCCGAAGAGCCCGAATTGACGCTGGTAATAAGCAAATTGGTCGCCGAAGTCTTTATAGCGTGGATGATTCCCTGCGGCAAACCCGGTACCGGGTTCAAGTACGGTTTGTGCGCCGCAGTGGATAATGTCGATTTTGTGAATGCCCTTCAGCAATACGGCTTGTTGTCCGAAAACACGATGCGGACCACCACTTCGGATTCCGAGGCCTTTGTAGACGAATTTTTTCTCGCCACCACGAGCGGTTCGAATTAGCCGCGGTCATCGATGCATCCACGCCCGGTGTTAGGCTCCTCCGTTAATTAGATTGCGTACTACCCCGGAGCCGTACCAGACGGAGGTCATGGGCGGCGTTTCGCCTTAAACGGGCGAACGCGTATGCGAATACTCCTTCGCCGTGAACGACCCACCCGCCCGAGTGTGCGCGAGCGCGCAGATCGCGCCAAGACAGCGACAAAGAGGGCTCAACGTGCCAACGTGCCGTGGACACGGCAAATCCGTCAACGACCGGAGCAACGCCTTGAGCTTGCGCGTGGCGAGCTGTCTGAGGCAGTAACGCGATGCGCGTGTGTGGCTGGCGAAATCCGGTGGCGTTAATTCATTTCATTCATTTCGTTGAATCCCGAAAATGCCCTGATTTACAATGCAGACACGACTGCATCGATCACCTGGGAGTTTTTTGCATGATTCGTTTCCTGGTTCACGACGCCGAAGTCGGTGTCGGTGTAGTCGTCGTCGAAGAAGTTTAAAGACTAACCAGACGCTGACTGGCTGGGTGATGGACGGTGACACAAACGCTTGACATCCGAGTGCTCGACGACATTCCGATCGGACACAAACTCGCTCTTCGAGACACCGCCGGCGGCGACGCCGGCCTCAAATACGGCCACGACATAGGCCGCGCTGTCGCCGATATAGCAACAGGCGGCCACGTCCATGTCCGCAATCTCAGACCCAAGAGGTGGTAACGATGGTAACGGATAAATTTTGGGGTTACCGCCGCGAAAACGCCAGAGCAGGACTTCGAAACCACGTTGTCCATTCCCCACGCCTACGGTCGGCTCCAGTTCGCTGCCGACCTCGAGCTGTTCTTTGGGACGCCGATCGGCTCCGGCGCCAACCCCAAAGCGGCCGCGGTTGTCGTCATGGGCATCGCGCCCGGCAGGACCAGTCGAGTGGTTGACGGAATCGCGGAAACCCGCAAACCCGTCGAGGGTTTGGCCATCGAAGGGAACGGCGACATCGACACCATTGCTGCCGCCAACCGCAAGGCCAAAGACTGTCTCCAATGGGCCTCGGAGC
>JBFGKR010000032.1:0-10724 GCA_041576575.1 Arenicellales bacterium
AATCTCCGATGGCGTGTCCAACGCTTACGCACTGCATCGACGCACTGTTGCCGCGGCTGAACCGCACCGAGTCTCCGAGAGCGACGTGCTGGCGATCGATTTCTCGATAGTGCAACGCGCTGCCGAGACGGGGGAAAGATACGGCGAGACTCGCCTCCGCGAGACCGTACACCGGAAACATCGCATTCCGCCGTAGTCCAAGGGCCGAAAGCGATTGTAAAAATTCCTCGCACAGCGATACGGAGATCGGTTCTGCGCCGTTGAAAATCAGTCGAACATGGGATAAATCGAATTCGGCGTCGCCCGTTGTAAACCCCCGCCGGTTGAAAACGTTCAGAAAATGCCGGTAGCCAAAATTCGGCGAACACAAGATGTTTGCACGCTCCGTGCTCGCCACCTGCATCCAATTCAAGGGCCTGCGGATGAAAACCTCGGTGTCCATGATGTAGTGATCCATACCGCAAACCAACATATTCAGATGAAAACCGATCAGGCCCATGTCGTGGGTAAGAGGCATCCAGCTGAGACTGACGTCATCGGGTGTGAATTGCGCCGCCCGGATAATATCCCTGATATTGGCGGCAAGATTGGCGTGCGTAAGCACGATGCCTTTGGGTTCGCTGGTTGATCCCGAAGAAAATTGGATAAAGGCGGTGTCTTGGGCTCGTATGTACTCCGGCCGGCCCGCGTGGGATACGTCATGAATATCGTCGGTGAGCAAACATTGCGAACGCATACGATCGTATACGTCCGCCACTCCCCGACTCTGAGCGAAACCGCGCAAGCGGTGCCAGTTCGCACGCTCGGTGTACAGGAACGCTTGAGGCAGCTTCTTGAAGACTCGGAACAACTTGAAACGTTGTTCGTCCGACACGCCGAGCGCGATAGGCACCGGAACAATGCCGCCGTACAAACAAGCCCAGAAGATGTCGATGAATTGCTCATTGTCGTTGAGCAATACGATCAGATGGTCCTGCCGCTTCAGCCCTCTCTCCTGCAGATGATGGAGAATACCAAGCGCCCTGTGTCGGAGCTCGTCGAAGGATAATGAGCGGCGCCGGTCTTGGGTCCGCAGGTATGTAATCCGCCGCGGTGCGGCGTGCAGCACATCCAAGGCGCGCGTTAGTGTTTCGTATGCCACAATCTCAGCTATGTGAACTCGAACCGGACGGATCCGTTCACTTCTGTCTTCATTCTGGTTTTCATGTCGATGGGTTGTGTCCAGGCGTATCGTGGCAAAACGATCACGACGGGCGCGGCCTCTATCGGAAAGTGCCGCTACGCAAGCGCGGGACAAGCACCTGCGGCCAAGCGCACGACAGCCGCAGCCTTAGTTTCGCAGCTTGCAGCAGTTCGGCAGCGGCGCTGTCATCGCATTCTCGGCGTCCTTGACCCCGGGCGTCAAGCGGCCCCCGTAAGGCCGAGCGCGCATACGGCGTCGCGACCCTTAGACACCCAGTAATTGGGGTGGGGAAATGATGCGCGTATCCGCATATGTTTTAACGAGATCCGGCTGACGACGCAGGCATTGCGCCGACGGATGCAGAACCGTCGTGAATCGGCAAACCGTTGCCGCGGAATGAAACGTCGCGCAGATCGAGCGTCGAGACCGCGACATGACCGGAACAGGCCCTTACCGAGCCCCTGGTGTCACACGGGGCATCGCTCGAACCCGCCCTCGCAAACAGACATCAATTGCTTCTGATTTCGCCGTCTTCGCGCAACAGGCGGGTTTACAACCTTATACTCGGCCTTCGTGCAGGCGGAATGCTAAACCGCGCGTCTCATCCTTTGGTTGGAAACAATAACGGGTATGTCCTGGGGAGGCACGGATGGGCTGAATAGACAACCCTGAGCTTCGTGGCAATTCAGTGTCTTGAGAAATTCAAGCTGCTGCGGCTGTTCTACCCCCTCGGCCACCAGTTTTATCTTCAAACTGTGCGCCAAAGCGGCAATGGTTTTGACGATTGCGGCGTTTTTCTCGTCGTCGTTCAGATTCATGACGAAAGTTCGGTCGATCTTGAGAAAATCGATCGGCAGCATCTTGACGTGATTCAGAGACGAATAGCCGGTTCCAAAATCGTCGATGCACAGCAACACCCCCAGTTGTTTGAGTTGCGACATAATGTCAACGGCTTCCTCGGCGTTTTCGACGAGCACTCCTTCGGTCAACTCGAGTTCGAGGTAGGCAGGGTCCAGTTTCGATCTGCTTAATGCATCACTCACCGTGTCAACCAGCGCGCCGGTCCGGAACTGACGCGGCGAGATATTCACCGATATTCGCAAACCGGTCAATCCGGCTTCGTGCCACATCTTCACTTGCTGACATGCGTTGCGCAACACCCATTCGCCGACGGCGTTGATTTGTCCCATACGTTCGAGCAATGTGATAAAAACTTTGGGCCGCACCAGTCCCCATTGGGGGTGCTCCCACCGGAGCAAGGCCTCGACGGCAATGATATCGTCCGACCCGGTCGCCACGCGCGGTTGGTAGTAAAGCAGGAATTCGTTATTGCGCAATGCGTGTTTGAGACCGGATTCAAAGGCGAGGCGTTCCGACACCTGTTCCTTCATCAGTGGTGAAAAATACTGGTACTGATTACGCCCCGCCTCTTTTGCGAGATACATCGCCGTATCGGCATTTTTCACCAGTTTCTCGACGGTGATGTCGTCCTTGGGGTAAACGGCGACGCCAATACTAACCGTGACGATGAGGTTGTGATCGTTTACGGCCATGGGTTCCGCCATTGCATCGATGATGCGGGCCGCCAAACCACCGGGGCTGCCTAAAAACTCCAACTCTTCGATGATGACGGTGAATTCATCGTCTCCCATATGGAAAAGAAAATCGTTCTCTCGAATGCACGTGCGCAGACGTTTAGCGACCAGCTTGAGGACTTGGTCACCATCGGTGTGTCCAAAATTGTCGTTCACCAGCTTGAAGTCATCGACGTCGATATAGAGCACCGCCAGCATTCGTTCCGCCCTTTGGGCACGTTTGATTGCCTCCCTCAGGCGTTCTCCGAAACTCGTTCGATTGGGCAGATCCGTGAGCGCGTCGTAATAGGCTTGATAATGTATCTTGGCTTCGTTCGCCAGGCGTTCTTTCTCCTGCCGCTGAATCGTTCTGTCGGCGCGGCGGACGAAGACGAAGATAATCGTATACAACAGCGACAGACTTCCGACGACCCAGCCCACGATCTTCCACTGCAAGCGCTTCAAATCCCGAGTCAGGCCCGTCACATCCGAATACACCTCGAATACCGACTCCACAGGCAACACCTGACTTGCTCGAACGGGTATATAGGATGAAACGAGATGGCGGTCGAAGACCATGCCCTGAAAAGTTTTCAAGCGGTCGTGGAACGTGATCTTGCTCACGGGCTCACCGTTTTTCGCTCTTTGGAAAGCAGAGTTGCGGCTCTCGTCTTCACCGATCTGTTCCGGGTCAATGGAAAAAACGGTGAGTCCGTTGAGATCATGGATCTTGACTTTGGACACGCGCGATTGCGCCAACAGCTCGTGCAAGTCGTCACCGAGTTGCCGGATCGCGTAGTGATCCGGCAGTTCGTCTTTTGGGATTTGCGAGGCGCGTCGGACGAACGATGAGTACTTTGTCCACACCGTGTTGGAAAATATTTGGGTCAGGGTGACGTTCGACGTGGTCTCGTGGTTGATCAGTCTTTGGAAGGCGACGTGTCGGAAGACCAGCAGTAGGACGACGGCGGTGACCAGTCCAACGACGCTGGTGATCCAAATGTAGCGGCGCGATTTATACATCAGGTATTGATTGCAACTTGCTACCTAGGCTGCGAGCACCATCAGCCCGCGAATATCCGAATAGCAACTCTTTGTCGTACGCACAAACGCTTCGATATCGCTTAGGACGGTCGGTAGAAGACTAGATCAACGCACCCAAGCCGGGACCGCGATGGGCGCCAAGATCGCATCACCCCCTTATGTAACAGTAGACAAATTTACCTCTTTTTCCAGCTCGTTCCGCGGGACAACCGCGCGAAAAGATCGCTACCATGCAGCAATCAGGACGCCTGTGGATGGTGCAAGCGCGGGGGCGCCGAGAACGCCGATTTCATGATTTCTGATCGCAGTTCGAATGCTGCGGTGTTCGAAGAATGAAGAAGAACCAAGCGGACGACGATCCAGTCGCTCGCAATTGAACGTCGGGGAGGCGCAAGCAAGCCGCATTATTGATCGGCACGAGGCCGCAAAAAGGCGAGATTAGCTCCGCGGTTCCGCGCGAGACGATCGGGCTCTTCAATTCTACACTGCTCGAGTCAGGTATCTGTGCGCTCGATACCCTCCATACCGACGTAACCCGGAAGTCTCTGTACGCGACCGATCCAAGCCGGAACCTGCGTCAAGGCATCGAGGGAGATCCCCGCTTCCGGTGCGAGCGCTACATAGGGGAAACAAGCGACATCGGCGATGGTAGGTCTTGCCGTGGCGAGCCATTCTCGTCCCGTGAGATGCGATTCCATCAGTCGCAGCCCCGCTCGACCCAACGCCTGGCATTGCTTCAAATTCCATGGCCTTCCGAAACGCTTGACTGCGCGCGCCCGCGCCAGCCCGAACAGCAGCTCGTTCTCGGAAACCGCCAACCACTGCATAACCTGCGCCATTTCCACGGGCTCCCTCGGAAACCAGTGGTCTTCGCCGTAACGACGTGCGAGATATACCAGGATCGCCTGGGAGTCCCAAATGGTATGCTCCGCGTCGACCAACACCGGGATCTGCCCCCGGGGGTTAATGCGCAGGAACGTCGGCGTTTTGTTTTCTCCGGCAATGAGGTCCACCTGGATCTTCTCGCATTCGAGGTTCAACAAAGACAAACACAACCGAACCTTAAAGGCGTTACCGGATCGTGCGGAATCGTATAGCTTCACAATAAATCCCTTTATTCTTTTCCGTCCCCAGATGCGCCGCAGACGATCGTGAGACCCAATGCGCAAGCGCTGTCTTGGTTTCGTCCTATAGCAACGCTCGAACGGCACCGGAAACGTGAAGCTCGCGGCCTTCGCCGATTAACCGGAGGCGTGGAAATTAAGCGGACGGCCATATGCAGTTACGAAGTTAGGCTTTCGTCGGGCGGTGGAACAACTACCTGTTCGTAATCGTGTCGTTTGGTAATGATCCCGCTGTGCAGAAAAACATCCAAAGCGACGTCGTAATGCTCTCGCTGTATGTGCAAATCCGGATTCCAACAGCCGAGATGCTGGTAGGATTCGATCGCTGAGGTTAGCGCTTCACAGTCTATTCCCCTGAAAAAATCGGACTCCGATGCAGCGATTTCTACCGCCGGAGTGTTAATTACATAGTCGCGGGCCTTTCGATAGGCGGCCACGAACGCCCGGGCCATATCGGTTTGCAGCCACTCGCGCGTCGCCACCAGACTGCTGAACGCAACTGGGCCAATGGCTTCGCCTACGGCAGCCACCACGTGGCCAACACCGTCCCGTTCCATCTGCTGCGGCGCCGGACCCTGTAAATGCACGTAATCGCCGCGTCCGTTGTAGAAGGCGCGCTCGATTTCGTGGACGTCGCCCGCATCCACGGCGTTGATGTCTTCGTAGTTGACGCCCATCTTGTGCGCCGCATATTTGAACATCGCCAACGGCTGAGAAAAATGGTCCACGAGCACTTCGCGCCCGCGCAGCTTGTCCCAGCTAAATTCGCGATCCGTTTCGCGTCCGGCGAGAAAAAATCCATCGCGCTCGTTGATCTGCGCGAAATGCATAACGGCGTTGGTCATTCCCTTTTCCATCGCACCCCAACTCGCCGCCACCGAAGACTGTCCGACATGCACTGATCCGTCGGCGAGTCCGTCGGCCACCGACTTATCGGGTGTCATAATTGAATACGTCGGTTCCAGGCCCTGCTCCCGCAAGAAGCCGCCGCTGATCGCCGCAATCAACGGACTATAGAACGCAGAATGCCGTGAGACCATGATGTGTATTTGCGCCAAGATATCCTCCGCTAGTGCTGAAGACTGAGACCCTCTAGTCGTATCTGCCCCGCCATCGACTCCTATTAGGGTATACACCAATGAAGGGCGGAAGCCATTATTGTTTGATTATATCAGCAGCTCGAGATCCGCGATCGTGCGACTGGGCCCGCTCGCGTTACAGGATGCGAGAATAAAACACGCACGGAGCTTCCACCGCGACACTTCGGCCGGTGTTAGAATCTCGATCGTTTAACCACTTCGGACGACATATGAACAACGTATCCAAGGAAACGATAGGTTTTGTCGGCATGGGCATTATGGGGCGGCCCATGGCTTTGAATCTGCACCAGGCCGGATATCGAACGGTGGTCTACAACCGCAGCAAGTCCGCCGTGGAAGCGCTTTCAGCCGCCGGCTTGACCACCGCCGCCTCTCCCGAAGAGGTCGCGCGTACGTCGACGATCGTATTCATCATGGTGTCCGACACCGATGCGGTCGAAAAGGTCTTACTCGGCGAGCATGGCATCGTGACAGGGCTCCGGCCCGGTTCGCTGGTCGTCGACATGGGAACCAGTGCGGTGGCGAGGACGCGTCGCTTTGCGCAGGCAGTTCGGGTATGCGACTGCGACTACCTGGACGCCCCAGTCTCCGGCGGTGAAGTCGGCGCACGCGAGGCAAGTCTTACAATCATGGTGGGGGGCAGCGATGTTGCTTTTAGGCGCGCCACACCCTTGTTCGAGGTCCTGGGCCGCACTATCACCCACGTCGGCGAGGTGGGTGCGGGTCAGGTCGCAAAGGCCGCCAATCAAATTATTGTCGGACTGACCATCGGTGCGGTCGCCGAGGCGTTGACGTTGGC
Organism: Arenicellales bacterium; assembly: GCA_041576575.1. Classification (GTDB taxonomy): domain Bacteria; phylum Pseudomonadota; class Gammaproteobacteria; order Arenicellales; family JAANXG01; genus CALZGZ01. The sequence continues at coordinate 6,825 of JBFGKR010000032.1, forward strand.
GAAGAAAGCGGGTGTCGACGCCGCGAAAGTGCGGACGGCGCTAAAAGGAGGTTTCGCCTGGTCTCGTGTTATGGAGCTGCACGGCCAGCGTATGATCGACGGTAAATTCGAACCGGGGGGGAAGGTCGTGACCCAGCGCAAGGATCTGGCGCAAGCCCTGGAATTGGCGGAACAAGTCGGCGTCGATCTTCCGGCGACCCGTTTGAACCGGGATCTCTATGATCGGCTCATCGATCAAGGCGGCGGCAACCTCGACCACAGCGCCCTAGTAAAGGTCATCGATCGATGAAGGTGGAAATGGCTTACGCGCTCAAAGCGCGTCGTTCACCCGGAAGCGGCGCCGGCCGCCGGGCTCAAATAACGATGACGACCGCAGCTGTTAGTCCGTGTCGTCGTCGCCTTTGCCGCGCATCGACTGAAAGACGTCCACGGATACCATTACCAAGATGGCGATGATGATGATCCAAAGTGGCAAGGATTTTATGGAGATCGCGTAGTAGCCCAGGAAAACGACGATCATTATGAGCCCGAAAATCCCGGTAATCGCGTTGATCATTCGCTAACCTCCCCAGATTCGTCGCCGGAAACGTTGTTCACCGCCCGCGCCAGCCAGCGAGCCGTTCTCAGCAAGCGCGCATCGTCGCCCTTGGGTCCAACCAGCTGCGCCCCCATGGGCAAGCCGTTGGTTCCCTGGAACAGCGGAAGCGTCACGGCCGGCGCTCCGCATAAGGTCCAGAGCGTGCAGAAAATCGGACTGCCCGTGGAGTCGAGTCCAGCCGGCGCCTCGCCGGTCGTAGCAGGGGTGAGAATGGCGTCGTACTTTTTGAAAATGGTATTGAGAATCGCATTCAATGCCCCGATCTGGCCCACGGCTTCGTTGTACGCGACCGCGGAGTAGGTCAGCCCGCGCTCTATCATCTCCCGCAGGGTCCGGCTCAACCGCTCTCCGCCGGTCGCATATTCGCGCTCGAAACTTCGCGCCAGGTCCGCCTCCATGATCGTGCGATGCCAATCTACGGCATGATCGAACACCTCCGGGAGAGTGACTTCCTCGACGTCCCGCCCCAGATATTCCACTAATTCCGTAATCGCCGCCTGCATGTCGTCGTCGGCTCGCTCCCAGACCGGCGTGCGCACGAAGGCCAGCTGCGGTGTCACCGGCGGCGCAGCGGCGGCTGTTTCGACGAGCCTGGGCGCCGCCTGCGGTCGGGTGTCGGGGTCGTTTTCGTCGAATCGCATCAGCGGCTCGGAAATCATCGCCACATCGTCGATGGAGCGAGCGAACACGCCGACCGTGTCCAACGGTCGCGACTGCTGCAGCACACGATGCCGCGATATCAGTCCGTGGCTCGGTTTAAAACCGTATACGCCGCAATACGACGCCGGACGGATGACCGAGCCGTTGGTCTGAGTGCCGATTGCGAGGGGAACCATGTGCGCCGCCACAGCGGCGGCGGAGCCGCTCGACGAGCCCCCGGGGGTGTGGGCGTGGTTGTGGGGATTGCGCGTCTTGCTCGGCGCGTACACCGCGAGCTCGGTGGTGACCGTCTTTCCCATAATAACCGCCCCCGCCTCGCGTAACAGCGCCACGGCGGTAGCGTCGGAAAGCGGTCGGCGCCCGGCGTGCAGGACGGTGCCGTCCTCGGTCGGCATGTCCTTGGTGTCGAAGATATCCTTGATGCCCACCGGGACGCCGTGCAGCGGTCCCAATGCAGCGCCCGCGCGCCGCGCTTCATCCGCGGCGCGCGCCTGGGCCAAGGCGTATTCCGCGTCTAGATGCGCCCACGCCAGCACGTCATTTTCCGTCTCGGCTATGCGGTCGAGGCAGCCTTGGACCACCTCCTCGGCAGTGACCTCACCGTCACGGACCGCCTGCGCGGCCCGAACGGCACTCATGTCGATAACGCCCATTACGACGCGCCCGCGGAACGTGCGCGGCGATGTGCGGCGCATCGAACCACAACCCCACCGGGGGGAGCCGCGAGTCGTGACGGTGGCACGGCCATTGTTACCTGACGGAGTAGATCTTTTCGGGCAGCCACAGCGCGATCTCGGGAAAATTGTAGAGCAGCACCATGGCGATAAGCACTATCGCGAGAAACGGGAAGCAGCCCTTGAAGATTTCCATGAGTTGGACTTGCGGCGGCGCAACGCCTTTCAAATAGTAGGCGGCCATCGCCATCGGCGGCGTCATGAAGGACGTCTGCAGGTTGAGGGCCACGAGTATGCCGAAGAAAAGCGGGTCGATGCCGAAGGGGTCCAGCAGCGGCAGAAAGATGGGGACGAAGATGATAATGATCTCGCTCCACTCCAGGGGCCAGCCGAGCAGGAATATGATGAACTGCGCCATGATGAGGAACATGACCGGGGTCATATCCAGTCCAAGCACGAATTCGGAGATGATCTCGTGACCACCGAGGTAGGAGAACACCGAAGAGAAGGTCCACGAGCCGACGAACAGCCAGCACACCATGGCCGACGTGCGTACCGTTAGATACACCGACTCCCGAAGCATCTTCCAGTTCAAAGTGCGGTAGCCGGCCGCCAGCACCAAGCCGCCGAACGCCCCCACGGCCGCCGCTTCGGTCGGCGACGCCCAACCGAACAAAATCGCGCCTAGAACCGCCATGATCAGAAGCGCCAGGGGTATGAAGGACGTTAGCATCATCCAAAGGACGCTGCCCGACACGGCTTGCGCCTGCTCCTTGGTCGCCTTGGGCGCGATGCTGGGATTGAGTATCGCCCGTCCGATGACGAAGATCATGTACAGGCCCGCGAGCATGAGCCCCGGAAACATGGCGGCGGCGTAGGCCTGCACCACGGAAATCGCAGTGGTCGCGGCGTATACGATCAACATGATGCTCGGCGGGATGAGGATGCCGAGGCAGCCGCCGGCGCAAATCACGCCGCTGGCGAATTTTGTGTCGTAGCCCGCCTTGAGCAGCGCCGGGAGCGCGAGCAAGCCCATCAACGTGACCACGGCGCCGATGATGCCCACGGCGGTGGCAAAAAGGGCGCAGGTGGCGAGCGCCGCCACCGCCATCGACGCGGGAACCGCACGAGCGGCGATGTTGAGGCTGAAGAAAAGCCGATCGACGATGTTGGCGCGCTCTACGATGTAACCCATGAATAAAAACAAAGGCACCGCCACCAAAACGTCGTTGGTCATGACTGAATAGGTCTGATTGACGAGGAGATAAAAGACGGTGTTGTCGTACCAAGGGATCGCCGGATTGAAGTAGGCGTAAAACCCGAACCCCACGCCCATCGCTACCAAGGTAAAGGCGATGGGGAAGCCAAGCAGGATCGCGATCAGCAGCACTCCCAGCATGAGCAAAGCGACTTGCGGATCGGTCATGGCTTTTCTCCCGGGGGCGTGTCTTCGACTTCGTCCAGATGCAAGGCGTGTTCGATCTTGTGCTCGCGTTCCTGCGCTTCCCGGATCAAGGCGTCTTCCGTCTCCTCGACATCCCGCAGGCGTTCCGGCCAAACACCGTGCTTGAAGCAATGCACGCAGCGGACCAGTTCGGCGAAGCCCTGGATGAACACCAAAAAAGCGGCCAGGGGCAGGATGGTCTTCAAGGGCGACACCGGCACGCCCGCGGGGCTGTTGACGCTGATCTCCCCCCGCGGCCCGTCGGGACCCCAAGGAAGATAGGCCCAGGACTCGATCGCGTAGTCCGTCCCGGCGTAGATGAGAGCCGCCATGCCGGGAAACAGGAACACGAGGATCAGCGTGAGCTCGATCGCCGCCTGCACGCGCGGCGGCCAGAGCCGGTAAATCACGTCCCCGCGCACGTGGGCATCCCGTGAAACGCAATAGGCGCCGGCCATCATGAACAGCGCTCCGTACATGGTGTAGCTGATATCGAAGGCCCAGGCAGTCGGATTGTTGAACAG
>JBFGKR010000033.1:0-10719 GCA_041576575.1 Arenicellales bacterium
AGTTCACCGCCCGCGAAGACTGCCCGATCCGCCTGGTCCCGGCGCTGAACGCACTCGGCGGTGCGCCCGAGGATATCGCCGACCGCGCCCTCGCGCTTGCGCCCACCTCGACCGCGCGCCTCCGGTTCGGCGCCGCCAAAATCATGACCGACGGTTCGATCCAGGGATTCACCGCCCAGCTCAAGCCGCCGGGCTACCATCGCGGGTCCGGTGACCCGATCTGGAACATCGCTCCGCAGCAGCTGGTGCGCCTGGTGGACGCGCTCCACGCGCACGGCGTGCAGATGCACATCCACACCAACGGCGATCTCGCCAGCGAGGTGGCAATCGATGCGCTCGAGCGCGCCGTCGCCGCGCATCCGCAGTGGGACCACCGCCACACCTTGCAGCATTTTCAGATGGCCGACGCAGACCAGATCCGCCGCCTCGAGGCCATCGGCGGCGCCGCCAATCTGTTCGCCAATCACCTGTACTACTTCGGCGACCAGCACCACGACGTCACCCTGGGTCCGCAGCGCGCGGCGCGCATCAACCCCTGCCGCACGGCGCTGACCGCCGGCCTGCCCCTGGCGAGCCATTCCGACACCCCGGTGACGCCCTTGGCGCCCTTGTTTACCGCCGCGTGCGCGGTCAACCGCACTACCGAGAGCGGCCGCGTGCTGGGCCGCGGCGAGTGCATCGCCGTCGACGACGCGCTGCGTGCGGTTACGCTCGGCGCTGCGTGGACGCTGAAGTTGGATCAAGAGCTGGGTTCGATCAGCCCCGGCAAGCGCGCCGACTTTGCGGTGCTCGCCGACGACCCGCTGCAGGTGGAGTCGTCCGAGCTCGGCGGTGTCGAGGTGCTCGGCACTGTCTCCGGAGGCAGGCCCTTCGACGCGTGACATGGCGATCCCGATGACCATAGTGAGCGGCTACCTCGGCGCCGGTAAAACCACACTGATCAACCGCATCATCTCCGGCGCGCTCGCCGAGCGCTTGTGCGTGATTGTCAACGATTTCGGCGATCTCAGCGTCGACGCCGAACTCCTGCGCGGCGGTACCGGCCACGTACTGACGCTTGCGAACGGCTGTGTGTGCTGTTCGGCGGCGTCCGGTTTGTACGCCGCGCTCGAAACCGCGCTCGAAACCGCGCCCGAGCGCATTCTGATCGAAACCAGCGGCGTGGCCGACCCCGCGCGAATCGCAGCAGTAGCGTCCGCGGAGCCGGATCTCGACAACGGTGGCGTGTTCACCGTCGTGGACTGCACCACGTTCGCAGGCGACATCGGCGATGCATTGAAGGGGCCCGACATCCTTCGCCAGGTGCGCGCCGCGAATGCGATCCTGTTATCCCGCTGCGATGTCGTCGGAACGGACGCCGTTGCGGACGCGCGCGCGCTGGTCTCGGTGCTCGCGCCCGGCGCAGTGGTGTCGCGCGGGGACCGCGTCGCGACGCTCCCACACCTGGCCGAACTGCGCGGACGCGGCTCCGCCGGCGACGATCTCGTCGAACGCCGCGCCGAAGACCGCTACGCGTGGAGCTCGATACGCTGCGGTGAGATCAGCGATCTGGAAGGCTTCATCGCGGCCGTGCGCGCGATCCGGCCGCCGCCGATGCGGCTCAAGGGTCTGCTTCGGCTGCCGGGAGAGGCCGCGCCCGTGCTTTTGAACTTCGAACACGGCAGGGCACACAGCAAACCGGTGACGCTGGCGGCTCCTCTTTCGCATTCCGTAATCACCGCGGTGTTTGCACGAGCCGGCGGCGCGCCGAACCTCGAATCGCTCGTCCAAGACCAACGGGGTCGGTGACAAATGCGTCTCATTCACATTCCCGGTCGAGTTCGGGTACGACGAACGGTTTGACCCCGCTTGCCCTACTCTTCCGACCGTCTTTCGGGTTGATCGACGTTCTCAGTGAAACGGCAGTCGCCCAAAGGTGTGGAAGCGCTCGCGGCAACGCGTATGTCTTGAACCGTTACGGGATCAAGTTGAGATTCAAAAAGGGCTTCATAGGCAACACGTCGCGTCTCGTCCGATGCACCCAATGCCTGATACAAAAAGTGCGGGGAGATGATCGCGCCGCCATCCCCCATTGCGTTGCATCGAAAACTCGACCAGGGATACTCGCGGGGATGGCGCACCATGTTAGCGCGCACAGGATTGAGCTCGATGTAACGATAACAAGCGAGCAAATAACGTTCGGCGTCCACAACACTGGCCTTGTGCCGGCTCTCCCATAGCGTTCCGCAACGCCGATACACACGATTGACGTACTGCACATAGCGTCGCCCCAGCGACTGCATCACGCGCGAGATGCCCTGAGCATCCGAAGGCGTCATAAGCAAATGCACGTGGTTGGTCATCAGCACGTAAGCGTGAACGGCGACGCGATAGCGCTCTGCCGCATCGCCCAAACATTCCAAATAAAACCGGTAGTCCTGTGTCGTGAAGAAACAGGTGGCACGATTGTTACCGCGTTGAATGACGTGGCAGGGAACGCCCGCCATATACATGCGAGGTTTGCGTGGCATTTCGACTCCTTTCGAGGTTCGTCCGATCCGTAGATTCGCCGGCCGTTATAGCAAACGAGAAATTCGCGAGCAACCCAATCCTAAATGCATCTCATTTGTCACCGACCCCATCGATTCCTGTGATCCGTAAATAGTTCATCTTCCCCTTGCCAATTAAGTTACAGAGCATCGGCGCCGTTGTCGTTAGAGTGCAGTACATCGACGACAACAATGAGCGACAATTCGATGACAGGGAAAAGAAAAGGAATTGCCATGGGCCTCGCTTGGGTAATCGGATGTGGTGCGGTTGCTTGGAGCCCCTCTCAAGCCCAGCTTTGGTTCCCGAGCAAACCGTACATTCCTACGCCCGCGATCGTCGATGTGGCAGAACACGGCGACTGGTTTGGCGTGAGCTTGGCCACGGGTGATTTCAACGGCGATGGAATTTCAGACGTAGCGGTGGGAGTCCCGTTTGAGGATCTCGGGGGACTTTACAATACCGGCGCGGTGAATGTGATCTACGGCGCGGCCGGCGCGGGACTCACTGCCGAGGCCAACCAGTTTCTCTATTTCAATAACGTCGGATTGCCCGACGTCGCGGCGGCGAACGATTGGTTTGGCAACGCATTGGCGGCGGGCGATTACGACTGCGATACCTACGACGACTTAGCCATCGGAGTCCCCGGGCGCGACCTCGGGAGCGCGCAAAATGCGGGCTCCGTGGTCGTCGTGTTTGGGAGTCCGGAGGGATTGCACAATAGGCGTACGCAGCACTGGCATCAAAATCTGCTGCCGAACTCGGACGACGCCCAGAGTGGGGATCGCTTCGGATCGGTGCTCGCGGCTGGAAACTTCGACGGCGATTTTGAGGAATTTGCAGACGGAACTGTGGCGGACTGCGACGATCTTGCCATTGGGGTGCCCTACGAGGACCCGCATGGACGGGCAACCGACGCCGGCGCCGTCAACGTCCTATATGGGTCGCACTGGTACGGTCTTTCGAACTCCTACGTCGACTTTCTCCATGCCTACGCCCAGGAAGTGGCGTTCAATGAAATCCCCGAGGCGACGATTGACGGAGGATCGATTTCCGTGGTGCACGGAGACCGAGAATATTTCGGATTTGCCTTGACCGTCGGCGATTTCAACAACGATGGCTACGACGATCTGGCAATCGGGGTACCCGGCAAAACCATCAAGCGCTGTGTATCATCGGGATGGTGGAGCTCGGAATGCGACGCGGGCGACTCCGCCGGATACGTGCGTGTCGTCTACGGCACGCGCGACTCGTATGGTCGACGAGGTCTGACGGGCTTCCTCATCGCAACTAACCCTTACTGGTTCCAACAATCGTTTTATCAGGGGCTCGCAGGAATTCCCGGGCGCGTCGAATCGGGCGACCGCTTCGGAAGCGCCCTTGCCGCAGGGGATTTCGACGGCGACGGCGCGGACGATCTCGCCATCGGCGTACCGGGTGAAGACATCGAGTCCACGACCGACTGCGGACGTTTCGCCTGCGTAGGCACCGCGCACTATGAAGATGCCGGCGCTCTCACGGTGGTCTACGGGCGGTCAAGCTGGTGGACGGGTTTGGAGCACTCGCGTAACCAGGCCTGGCATCGCGGAAAGCTCGGCGACACATTGAGGTCCGGCGAATACTTCGGAAGCGTGTTGGCGGCCGGCAACGTGGTTGCGAGCACACAAACCAGCGACCTCGTCATCGGGTCTCCCTGGGGCGGCCCCACCAAGTCCGCCGGTTCGGCCACCGTCATTCCGGGGAGCCTGACGTCGGCGAGCCTGCAGCCCTCACGTCGGCTACACTTCGACCAGCGTTCGGACCAAATCGAGGGCGCGCCGGAGGGTGCGGATTACTTCGGGCGCGCCTTGGGTATTGGCGACTTCAACGGCGACGGCTTGGCGGACCTGACGATTGGCGTACCCGGAGACAACGTTTATTCCTACCGCGGCACCTTCTACTCCGCTGGTGCCGTCCATGTACTGTACGGCGAATACTACGGACCGGTACCGGTGGGCAGCGATTATTGGCATCAAGATCAGTAGGTCACGCAGATCTCCACCCCACAACAACTTGCACAAGAAGACAACGGCGACGTTACCGCTAAAGCGGCTGCGCGGCAACGATTACTACTACTACTATGAACAGCGCGAATACGGACCAACACAACTACTAGCGTTTGGCCGAAAGCGCCCTGGTTCAGAACCCGCTGTCCCCGCTGCTAACGGCGCCAGAGTTAGCGCACGACTCTCTCGAACGCCTGGTCACGACCCGCTGATACCTGGCTGAATCTTTCCCGCTTTTTCACTCCCCGGTAATCGTGTCGCAACCGCCAAGGCCCCTCGATCGCGAACTGCAAGGTGCGAGGTCGTACGGCGCCTTCTCGTGTCGCCGCTCGGATCTCCAAACGGCAACCGCTCCCGTGTTGCCCCCCTGCACGCGATGGGGGTATGCCGATGTTTATCCGGTAGCTGTAATTCACCGTGATAAACCGCGTTCCGACTCAACTTTTTCTTTAAAACACCGATATTTGTGCTAGTTATTATTTTAAGTATAGAAGGGGGAAATCATGCAAATACACAAAGGTTGCCGGGGCGTCTTGGCGTTCTCGGTAGCGGCGACTTCAATGTCGCTCTGTGTTGCGGCAAACGGCGACCCCTCGCAAGTTGCAGCCGTGAGCCTCGACTAAACAGCACTGCTGTTGTAGGACATACCCTCCGTCTACAGTGCTTCGAAATACGAACAAAAGGTCACCGAGGCGCCTTCTTCAATCAGCATCGCCACGGCGGACGAAATCCTAAAATATGGCTATCGAACTCTGGCAGACATCCTGGAAAGCTTACGGGGTTTTGTCGTTTCAGACGATCGGAATTACCGATATACATCCATAGGGGGTTTGGCCCGCCTGGCGACTACAACAACCGTTTTCTCGTGCTGATCGACGGTCGACGTATCAACGATCCGATCTTCGACAGCAGCGGTATCGGCCGCACTTTTCTAGTTGATGTTGAAACCCTCGACCGCGTGGAGCTTATCCGCGGGCCCAGTTCCTCGCTGTACGGCGCTAACGCATTTTTCGGAGTCGTCAACGTGATCACCAAGCGAGGACGGGACTTGGAAGGCGTCGAGGTAGCTGCTGCATACGGACGGTTCGACACCGTCGAGGGCCGGGCGACTTACGGCAAACGCTTCGATAACGGAGTCGAACTTTTACTGTCCGGCACCTATTTCGAAACCAACGGAGACGATCATTTCTATCCGGATTTCGACGATCCTACTACGAACAACGGCGTTGCGGCGGGTGTTGATGACGAAGAGGCCGACAATCTGTTCGCCAAGTTGAGTTATCAAGATTTCACGCTAACCGGGGCGTATTACTCGAGGGATAAGACCATCCCGACCGCCGCCTGGGACACCGCGTTCAACGATCCGCGCACCGGGACTGTTGACGAGCACACGTATCTAAACGTGTCGTATGAGCATACGTTCTCCCGTCACCTCGGCACTCGGGCTGATCTGTTCTACCAGCACTACGATTATTTCGGTGACTATGTCTACGTCGTTCAATTACCAATCGACGAGCTAAAAATTGATCGATCTTTTGTTCGCGACATCCATGTCGAGGAGGCCGATTCGACGATAGTCAAGACTATTCTCGCGATGGGGCAGCGACTGAATCTCAAAGTCGTTGCCGAGGGCGCGAAACGGAACGGCAGTTGGAATTGCTCAAACAACAGGGCTGCGACGAATTTCAAGGCTATCTGTTTTCTAAGCCGTTATCCGGCGAAGAATTTATGAGACTCCTCGCGCAAACTCCGCCTAGTGTGCATCCTACGGATTTGGCGAGTTCCAGCTGAGGGAAGACGAAATACGAAGATAGTTTATACGCCCCAGTATTAAGGGGTATCGAGATCATCCAAACGCGAGGTACTAGAGCACCAAGTAACTTGTATTTTCTTCCCACGAAAAAACTACAACAATGGGTATTATTCGCACAACTTCGCTACGAGGTCGATAACGCGGCAGTCGTGCCGAAGTTGTCGCACTGCGCACGAGCACTCGCGCCAAAACCAGCTGTGCGAGATCCGTTTCTCACGTTCGTGCTTGGACGTCTAGATCACCGCTCATTGACTATACTCGTTGTATAGACACGGCCATTTTTTTACGAAGACCGCGGCCGCGGCGTTTGCGCGCGAAGAAAGCAAGAACGACGATAAGGAATGCTTTCTTGCAGTATTTTTTTCACGAGGAGGAGATGTATTTGAATTGTCTGTTTGTCCGACGCTATAAACCTTTCTATGTACACATTCTACAAACTTAGCTGGCTCAATAGCGAGGAACGCGAAGAAGCGATCGACCTGCTGCTCAAACCATGACAAGTACTGCGGCTCGAATAGAAACGGATCAACTTGCGAACCTGTTCCCATTTCAGGATTTGACGCGGGAGGAACGGATCATCGTCGCTGCGAGAATCTCGACGATTCGGGTGGGTGCGGGAAAAAAGGTAATCTCCCGGGGCAGCACCGACGGGTGGGCCTATTATCTGCTTGCGGGTCGCGTACGGTTAGAGCCGATGGATGGTCGGCATCTAATCGTCGAGAGCGGCACCAAGAAGGCACAATTTCCAATTTCCGCCTTGCATCCGCACACGTATACGATCACGACGCTCTGCGAAACAGAAATCCTCCGGGTGGAGAAATCTATCTTCCAAACCGCGAAGCGCCACGGTCTTCAGGAACAAGACATTCCGATAGCCAATGAAATGCCGTCCACGGAAGATTTGCGCGATTATCCTCTGTTTCGTCATATCTACGAGGAGTTGCAACAACAGAAGCTGAAGATTCCAAGCCTCCCCGCCGTCGCGGTCAAAATTCGCCGCGCGGCTTTCGCCGAAGACGCGGATGCCAGGAAATTGACGAAAATGATACAGATGGATCCGGCAATAACCGCGAAAATGGTGAAAGCTGCAAACAGCGTACTGTATCGTGGCCACAGTTCGATAACGTCCTGTCAAGATGCTGTCGTGCGATTGGGACTGCGCACGACCAGCAGCTTGGTAACCAGTTTCGCCATGCGCGACGTGTTCAGGACGAAGACAAAGCTTTTGCGAGAGCGCATGAAAGAAGTCTGGCAACACAGCGCAAAGGTGGCGGCGATCAGCCACCGGCTTGCGAGCACCAATTCAATGTTTGAGTCCGAACAGGCCTTGCTTGCCGGTCTCCTCCACGATATCGGCGCCGTATCTGTGCTCGCATATGCGGAACAGTATGACGACGTCACCGCGGAAGCGGATGCGTTGGACGCCACGCTTACCCACTTGAAGGGGGAGTTGGGCGCCTTGATATTAAAACGCTGGGGATTTGACGATGTCTTTGTGACCGTGGCCCGTGAAGCAGAGAATTGGCTGCGGGACCCGAGCCCGCAACCCGATTATTGTGATCTGATAATAATTGCTCAGATGCACAGTTTCGTGGGAACTCCGAAGATGAGTACGATTCCGGCCATGTATCATATTCCGGCGTTCAATAAGTTGGCGCTCGGTGAGCTAACGCCGGAGTTGAGCCTAAAGATGTTGAATAAGGCGCAGGAACACATCGATAGACTCGAGAGATGGCTAACCTTTTGAGTTGATTCACTGTCTTCACGGCCGAGGGCTTGCTAGAGAAATCCGGCTCGCCTTCGCGGGCCCCGGCGCGAAGCCCTCGACGCGCCAAAGCAGAGCCGGTGGCGTTGTGCAAACGGCCGCGTGTTGACCAGGTGGAAGTAGATCGTGTTGACACCCCGCTTCCCGCCGATTCAGGGTCTACTCCGTGATCAGGAAAAGTGCGTATACTGATGGATCGCTTCGTTTTCGGGGACTATTACAATGCGTCGCACCGTCTCGCATCTGCTCGCCGCCCTGCTGCTGATCGGCGGCGCGCCGCTCGGCAATGCCGATGAGACGGCGGTCGCGCCGGCGCGCGGCAAGGTCCTTGGGTATCAGATTTCAAAACACCCCGAGTGGTTCAGGGAGAGTTTTCTGGAAATCGCCGAGGACGCGGCGGACGCCGTGCGCGAGGGCAAGCACTTTATCGTGTTCTTCGATTCGGAAGGCTGCCCGTACTGCTACAAAATGATCGAGGAGAACTTCAAGCACTCTTCGTACACGAACTTCATCCAGACAAACTTTCACGCCATTCCCATCAATATCCGCGGCGACCGGGAGATTGGTTTCAGCTAGTCGTGGCAGTCCACCGAAAAAGAATTCGCGCGGCTTTTCAATATTCGCTTCACGCCGACGATGTTGTTCTTGAATGGCGGCAACGAAACCGTGCTGCGGGTCCACGGCAACCGCTCGGTGCAGGACTTCTATTATTCGGTCGACTACGTCTACGAACGCGCGGATAGCGCCACCGGTCTTGCTGACTACCTCGAGCAACGCGCGCAGCTGTGGTGTACGCGCTGCGCGAGCATCCGAACGTCGAGTGGCCCACGGATCCGTCCGCGATTCCGGACCAACCGCTGATGGTAATATTCGAGGACGCAGTTTGCGGCGCCTGCGCGGCGCTGCACGACGACATCCTGTCGCTGCTCTCGATCCGCGAACTCATGGACCGGATGATCGTGTTGCCCCAAGAGACAGGATCGGACGCATCGATCGTCGGCGTCGCCGGACGCACGACGACACCGGTGCATTGGGTCCAAGAGTTGGCGCTGACCTACCGATCCGGCATCGTGCTGTTCGATCGGGGCCGCGAACTATTCCGCATCGACGCCAATCGGCACATGTTTTATTCCCAACAGACGTTGCGGTACGTCATTGAACGTCAGTGGCGCCACTACGAGCGTTACAGCGACTGGACAAACGCCGACCGCCGGGCCATCCTCGACAGCGGGCGCGACGTCGACGTCAGAAAGTGACGATGCCACCCCAGCGCGGACCGGGATCATCGCTGAACGCCGAGCTGCATCCAGGGAAAAGCGGCGAAGACCACTTGGCCGACCAGGCCCAACGCTCCCGGTGGTGAGCCGTATGCATGCAAATGTTGATCGATCGAGTTGCCGAACAGCGCGACCGACAGAACGAGCTCGGCAAACACGAGCAGCGCGAACGCCACGCCGCCCATGGCGAGGCGCAACGGAAGGCGCCCCGGCACCGCGTAGCGGAGGACAAGGCGACGACAGACGATCCACGCCGCGGTCAGAATGATCGGCAGCTCGATGAGCACGCTGGCGAGCTCGCCCATACGCGGCGCCGCGACCAAAACGCGTAAAGTGCCGAGCACGAAGCCGATACCAAAAACGACGGCGAAATAGGCGATGCCCGCTTTGATTGCATTGCTCAAGCGACGATTTCTCGCACGCGTCGCGAGGTCGACGGGAACCGAGCCGGGTGTGCACTGCGCCTATCCGGTGTATCCGGCGTACGCGCTTGTTTAGGCGCCGCCTTACCTAAAATCACTTGATCAGGCCGAGCATCTGTTTCCAAATGCGAAGGAATTGATCGTCGGGCAGCGCAATCATGAAGGCGCCCAGCGCCATGAGCGCGGCGCCGCCGAGGGTGCGCCAGCTTGCCGTCTCGCCCAGGGTCACGGCGGCAATCACGACCACGAAAACGATACTCAACCGATCGATGGCCACCACCGCCGAGGCCGCGCCGTCGCGCAGCGCGAGGAAATAGAACAGCCAAGACAGGGCGCCGGCGACGCCGGCCAGGATCAACATAACCCATTAGCGAAGCGTCACCGAGGCTGGCGCGAAATGCGTGAGTTTGCCCAGCAGCGCGCTGGCGGTGACCAGAAAACCGGCCATTATGAGCGAACGAAGCGTGGTGGCGATGTTTGTATCCATCGCCTTCAGGCCAAGCTTGGCGAAAATTGCAACCAGCGCCGCGGTCAACGCCGCAAGAAACGCGTAGACAATCCACATCAGCAGTTCTATTCCCGCAAAGGTCCCGAGAGTCTCACAGCGTGCGTGTACCGTTGAGTGCTCATCGAGTGACACGAATGCGCACAAGATCCGTAAACAACCGCCTAAAATCGCCCGCCCGAAGCGTATTGCGCCCGGCCAGACCAGCGGGCGCCCCTATTATAATGAACAAACCTTCGGGCGCTTTGATGGGTTTTCGTGAACACCGATCCTTGGATCGTTTTTTAAAAGCAACGGAGGGACAATATTTTGATCACATCTATAGTTTATGGGAATGCAATAACAGGCGCCGGCAATGGCGCCACC
>JBFGKR010000034.1:0-10709 GCA_041576575.1 Arenicellales bacterium
CCAAGGAGCTCGAGGTTCTCCTCCGGGAGATCTACTCCTACGGCGGTCCCGGCTTACGGCTGGTTGGTTATGACCCAACAATCAGCGTCAGCGTTGCCCCACCGAGTCCGACTATTACGCCTGATGATGGCAGTCTGACGATTACTGGCTACGCCCCCGCACCAGCGTCCCTTGCCCCTCGATCAGTGCAATCGATGTCCCGCGCCGGTTGGTCCTGTTCCGCGTATGCCGTCTCAGCCGCGCCCGCGGAAAGGATGCTGATTCGCCGGTCTTCGAACGTCGACCTGAGTTGTGTGATTGCCCGGTCGATGTCCTCACCGGTTCCGCCCTGCTCCATGACCTGGTAGATGGTGCGGAACGCGAATTGGGCCATCTCGAGCGCATGATCTTCCGCCAGGTCCTGCGTCGCGAGCTTTTTGAGATAACCCGAGGCCAGCAATACGGTTAACAGCGTCACCACGACGGAAATACCGAAGATGGCCAACAGCAGCACCTGGATGCTGTATTTGCGGCCGGCGTCTTCCGTGCGCGCCGCCAATCAGGCGTCCTCGCTTGTCACCAATCGGACGATGTCCGCGTTCCGTCCGCTATGCTTCTCGCTCGCGACCCGTCGCGCGCCCATTGACTCGCTGCAACGCACGCACCAGCGGCGCATCGTCGACGATAGCTTCATAACAATCCCAGAAAGAGGTGTGGCGTCAGCTGTTGAAAGTTCTAACTTATACTCTTCAATTTAATCGTTTTTTGTCCGATTTCCAGGATTTCGCCGCTTTCTAACTGCAAACACGGCTCGTCGCTCCTGTTCACGGTGCGGCGAGCCGGCCAAAGGACTTGGACAGCACCGGAGCAACTCCGCTGGAGGAGCAGTGAACATTGCGCTTGAATAGCGTAGAATGACCAGGGGATCGATACCATTCATTGATGACAGAGGCTTGTCGCTATGCGCACGGCTTTAATCGCTCTAGTCTTGGTTGCACTCGCGCTCACAATCGGTTCGCTAGCCTGGGGTTTGATTTCCATGAGCAGGGGCGGCCAGTTCGACAGTAAGCACAGCCACCAATTCATGTTCGCGAGAGTTGCGTTTCACGCCGCGGCCGTGGCGATCGCGTTACTCGTTCTGTACTTGTTCATCGATTGAGCTCGCGGAATGCGCGGCGGCGGTAACTGCCCGCGTGACCATGGACTAGAGAGTACTGTCAAATTTCTCCGCGACGTCATCAGTGCCGGCGTGGACGACCCGTGTCACGGGGATTTGCGGGCCTGCGCTCCGGGGTGCGTTACTCCCGACGATTCTCCGGCGTAGTGTAATCCAGGCGTTGCCCGAGGTGGCAAACACCGGCCTCATTATGTTGTTTCGACCGGACCATTGGCTCGACATACTTTTGTGCGGGGTTGCGCATCTATAGCAGTTCCGGGGCCGCCTGGAACGCGGGGAAGCCCACTTCCCCATTAGAATATCCTAGGTCTGAACGAGTGCACGTCCCGATTTCTCCGCGACTTCGCTGTATTCAAGCGCCCGATCCCCGTGCTAGATTCCGGGACTGCTGTTGCAGTATGCGCGCTCAGCGATGTCTGGGGAATCACCAGATAAAAAGCACCCCCTAACCGGTTCGCGACACACTCCCTATCGGGCGTCAATCAGTGCGCGCCGCAAATTTCGAAATCGAACAACAATCGGAACTGAGGAATTTTGGATGACACGATGGATTCGATTCAAACACGATGACACGCAAAAATATGGGATTCTCGATGGAGAGACAATACGCGTCTACAAAGGGAATATGTTCGCGGGTCCCGCGCCGACAGGCGAGCAGGTCGCGGTATCAGAGGTAAAGTTGTTGGCCCCGACTGTACCGAGCAAAATGGTTTGCCTTTGGAACAATTTCAGGATGATGGCCGCCAAGATGGAACTGTCCATACCCGAAGAACCGTTGTATTTCATCAAGTCGAGCACTTCGTATCTGCCGGGCGACGAGACCATCCGCAAGCCCTCGTCCTACGACGGAAAGGTGATTTTCGAGGGCGAGCTGGGTGTCGTTATCGGGAAGCAATGCCGCGGGGTATCGGAGACAGATGCACGCGACTACATTTTCGGCTACACCTGTGTCAACGACGTCACCGCGGTGGAACTGCTCAACAAAGACAAGTCGTTTGTACAGTGGACCAGGGCTAAGAGTTTCGACACGTTCGGTGTATTTGGGCCGGTCGTTGCTTCCGGGATCGAACCGGATTCCTTGCGCGTCAAAACAGACTTAAACGGCAGTGAACGCCAGAATTACCCCGTCAGCGATATGATATTTCCACCACACGCATTGGTGAGTATGATTTCGCGGGACATGACGCTCCTACCGGGGGATGTCATAGCATGCGGAACCAGTGTCGGGATCGGTTCCATGAAGCCGGGCAGCACTGTGGAGGTTTCCATCGACGGTATCGGTACGCTGCGCAATAGATATGAGTAAGCTCGCGTGCCCGCAACGTTGAAAACCATTCACGTTGCACCGCCGGTCTTGAACGGTGACGAGGTCGGGCGGCCGATCGTGCCTAAAGAGCGCGATGCACGCCCTCGATGATGATAACCGCTGGCCTCCCGGGTATTAGCCTTTTTCACGGGGAGCGCCGACTCCGGCGGCCGTCAAAAATTCCCGTAAATGACGGATGTCTTGTTTGCTGGCCGAGCTGCTGCGATGCGGTCGATGAAGCGTCCCCTCGACATTGTTCAAGTGTACTCTGAAACGTGCTCCGTGACCGGGCTGGACCTCGGCGCCGAGCCAGTTTAGAAGGGACTCCACGTCCCTCCAGCGTATGTTACCACTCACAGGCTCGGTGAAGATGGCGGCGAGGGTGCGTTCGTGCTTGGTGCTCATGGTGGCCCTTTGTAAAAGACGAATTTCTGAAGACGGATCCGGAGGCAGTCGCGTGCGCAACGCCGTCACAGCCGGTGAGGAACCTTAACACCATTACGGCGTATTCTAAAATCGGGTCGATGCTTGCGATTCAGAAGCGCCGGGTGCGCAACGGGTTCCAAGACGGCGTTTCTACGCCCGGGACGTGTACAGACTCAATGCGCGGATGCGGCCTCGCCGTGTCCAAGCCGGGCTACAATGCCCGAATTCTGCCATCACGAGCCGTTGGGAACCAGCCATGAAAATAAAGGTAAACGGTATCGAGCTGAATTATGACCTCCAGAGCGCAGCGGGAAAGCCGGTCGTAGTACTGAGTCATTCTCTGGGCTCCAGCATGTCCATGTGGGACCCGCAAGTCAGAGCGTTGTCGCCGAGTTATCAGCTCTTGCGCTTCGACACCCGCGGCCACGGCGAGTCGCAGGCGCCGACGGGGCCCTACGACCTCGATATGCTCGGAGACGACGCCGTGGCTCTACTCGATGCGCTCGATCTGGAGCGTGTGCACTGGGTGGGCCTGTCTATGGGCGGCATGGTTGGGCAGAATGTCGCGTTACGCTACCCGCGTCGACTCATTACCCTTTCCCTCTGCGACACCATGGCATTGGTGACGGAAGACATGCAGTGTGTCTGGCTGGACCGTATAAAAGTCGCGCGCAACGCCGGCATGGAGGAACTCGCGGACGCCACCATGCAGCGCTGGTTTACTGAGACGTTTCGCCGTGTGCATCCGGAAGCCGTTGCTCCGATTCGCGGCCAGTTTGTCTCGACACCGACCGCAGGGTACATCGGTTGCTGCGAAGCGATCCGGCGGCTCAACTATCTGCAGGAACTGCATACGATTGGGTGTCCGGCATTGGTCATGGTTGGTGAACACGACCCCGCTACGCCGGTTGCGGCTTCGGACGCCATGCATCGACGGCTAACGTCCTCTGAGATGGCGGTAATACCCGACGCAGCGCATATGTCAAACATCGAACAAGCTGACACCTTCAATTCGACGCTGAGTCGATTCCTGAGCACGCATTGATACATTTGGAATTTAGAAGGGGCTTCCACAACTGGTGTGATGTGTGCGGCTTGGGCTTTCCGTCGTTTCGGCCGTTCCAGCCGCGAATGCGAAGAGCGCGACGTTGCCGAATTCATAATTACAATTACTTTCAACAGCGTGTTGACGCAGTCGCCATCCGGCTCACGTCGTTCCGCGAGGTCGCGTAATGTTTGTATCGATTGGCCCGCCGAGCAGGAAGATTTGTGGCAGCGGCAGGGCCTTATCGACTCATTTTTTCCGTTCCAACAGTTGCACGAGTCGGTCGTAGCCACGTTGTTTGGAGATTGCAAGTGGAGTGTTACCCTCGCTGTCTTCGACAAGCGGATCGGCATCTCGCTCCAGGAGCAAGGAAGCGATTTCTTCAGACCCGTTAATCACAGCGAGATGCAGGGCCGTTTGACCGAGCTGATTGCGGGCGTGGAGATCGGTCTCCGCGTGATCGAGGAGCACACGGACAATCTCGCGGTCGCCCGACTGCGCCGCACGCATGAGAGGAGTCCAACCGAGGACATCCCTTGTGTTGGGATTTGCTTGTTCCTTCAGTAAAAATTCGACCATGGGAAGCCGACCTTTTAAGACCGCGACCATGAGCGCGCTCCAGCCTTTTCCCCCGCGGTGGTTGATTTGCGCATTGTGCTGAAGCAACAACTCCGCCGCTTCGACGTGCCCGTATTGGGCTGTGAACATCAGCGCGTTACCCGCTGCATGGTTGAGTTGATTCACCTCGGCACGCCGTGCAATGAGACGCCGAATCAACGGCAGATCCCCCTTGCCTGCCGCCACCATCAGCGCGGTCTTTCCATAGCGGGTCGTGGAATTGACGTCGATATCCGACTCGACCAGCTGCTTGAGAGTCGCGACGTCCGATCTCCGTATCGCATCCTTCCAGCGTTCCGTCTTCTCGTCAGCGGTCACCGGCACGCTAGAAAGGACCAGCGCAATCACCAGCGCGGCAAGGTATGCCGGCAATAACGGATTCACGCTGAAGCCGTACATCCTTGCGCTGCGTGGTGCAGACGTAGTACGCGTGACGATGATTTGCACTTTCTCGCCACTAGCACAGGCGCTCGAGCCACGGCTCCACCTGTTCCCCGAACCTTTGGTACATGATTTCGATCTCGTCGGCATAGTACTCGCAAAGATAATCCAGGTACGGCGACTGCAAAGGTATTCCGAGCCCTCTGTTCACCACCTCCTGCAGAGCGAATGCAGTGAGGTCTCCGGGATGATCCGCGCCGATATGGCGAAAGACGTTCTCCAGTAACGACTCCGGACGGCGCTGTATATCCTCAAAAAAGCATATGAGAAGCTGGTCTTCGCTGAAGAATGTCAACCAATTGTCAATTACTGTGCTGTAGCGAATTCGAACCTTGTCCAGCATTCTCAACACGGTGGTCTCGTGCAAATCTTCGAAATGGCTGTGCGTGTTTTGCAACAGCGCGACCAGTGCCTCGGACCAGGAGCGCGCGACGGGATCCCGCAATATGAGTATCAGACGGACCTCCGGCATGAGGCGCCAGATCAAGCGTATGCGGTGCGCGGGCAAGGTGCAGTAGTGCGGCGATTTTTCGCCCTTGATACGGTCGCCGGCACAACGAAACCGGTCCGAATAGTAGGACAAGGGTTTGTGGAAATACTTGGTGAAATATTTCACCTCGCCCGAACGTTCGCCGCGTGCCAGGAATACCCGCGGATGTTTCTTGACGCGGCTCGCCAGCCACCAGGTTCCGGATTTGGGGGCGCCGATGATCAAAAAGTTTGGCAGCACCATAGTGTTGCGAGATATCGTGTTGCGGGGACGGACTCGGTCGCCACGATTCTTATCGGCGTTCAATCAGTCAGAATTGCCGAATCATTGCTTGAGATCATCGCGTGATTCTACTTTTTCGGCGACAGCGAGTCATTCCACGGCGACCACCGTTGGATCGCTGCGGCGAGGGCGTCCGGTCGTGTTTGTACAGGGTGCGAAGACACGCGGCAAGACGCACTGATTGCCGCCGTTTTCTCCTAAGATGCCCTAAATGTCTACGACTTCCGGGTCGTTCGCCTGTAGGACAACTCGCCATTCTTCCGCCGCCGGGTCGAAATCCGCGATTCGTTCCGGCGGCTGCTTGAGATACTTGCCACGACCCGCGACGGCTACGCTGCCGTCGGGCAGGAGTAATTCACCACTGCCCACGAAGAAGCGCTTGTTCTCGCTGACTACGCGGCTGACGATACGTAGTTGCCGATTCAGAGGGACCGGCATCTTGAAACGAATTTCTAAGTCGACGGTGACGCCCCAGACGTCCCCGCGGTCCCCGATCATTATGGCCCGTCCCATGGATTCATCGAGGATCGACGAGGCAATGCCTCCGTGAAGCCGGCCGGGATAGCTCTGGTGGTGTACATCCGGTGTAAAGATCGCCAAGAGCTCCTGATTCTCGAGCTCGTAAAACGCGCTTTTCAGGCCCAGGTCGTTTTTGAGGCCACACACCAGGCACATTCTGGAATTTGGTTGTTTGCGTAAGATATTGAGACGCATACTCGGGTCCTACTTGTGTTGGGGCTACACAATGTAGCCCAAAACGCCGAGCGAGGTTGTGATGCTTATTCCGATTGCGAAGCCTGGCGCAGGATTTTTTCGATGTCTCGACGCCAAACGTTGAATAGAGCGACGGTGTTCGACGCCGGGAAAAACTGCGCGAGCCGGGTGGGATCCGCCGCAAGCAGTACAACTTTTTCGCCGTCTTCGTAAACGATGATCTTGAGTGGTAGAAAGGGCAGCAACTGCGGTTGCACTACGCTGAGGAAACGCACGTCCGCTGGATTCCCGAAAAAAACGATCCGGTACGGAGGTACGTCATAGCCGCGCCTGCGGAGGCCGTAATCGACACGCTGTACCCTGGAAAAACGATAACCGTTTGCCTCAATTGCGCTCTGCAGCCGCATCATGGTCTCCGGATACGGCTCCGTCGACACCGCTCGCAGCATTGACGGCTCATCCGCGCGAGGGGCGGGCGATACGGACAACAGCGCCACGAGCGCCAATTTGGCGAAGTCTTGAAGAAGAGCGCGCAACCGCATTTACAGCGTCGCCTCTTCCAGAATCGCGTTGTAGGCGTCTTGGAGGCGCGAACAAGCAGGCGCGAGCTCTGAGTTGTCGATATACGCCATGCTGATGACCTTGGGATTGGGCGCGATGACATACACTCCGTCGTCGAGCTCGATGACGTTCACCTGGCACGGTAAAAACACGCCGACGCGTTTGTCGACAGCGAGTGCTTCATGCAGCATATCGAAGTTGCAGAAATAGAGAATCCTCTGGCTCCGATTTTCGTCCTCGTTATCGACCAGACCGTAGTCGAGGCTCTGTTCACGAATTACGCGGAAGTTGTTGCCCTCGGCCGCAGCCTTGAGATTGGCGATAGTTTGCTCGAGACCATACGGTGATTTCGCGACCAGCACCGGCGACGTATCGATATCGTCAGCGAACGACGACGGAACCCCCAGGGCGATTGAAAACAAAAGGGCCCGTAACGCAATTCGCCAGAAAGCGACCGCGGATACCTTAATCAAGTTTTTTACCTCATACATGCTGCTGTTTCCTCGATCCCGGCCTTCCTATTCCGCCTGTGCGGTGAAAAAGGCGTAAATAACTCGGGTCAACACGGTTGTATTCCCCGGTGCCCGGTGCAAGCTTGCGGATAAGGCCGCGCGCTGTTACGGTCACCACTGGGGTCCCGACCGCCTCCGCCGGCGCATGGCTCAATCCACGGCAAAGCCTCGAATTTCGCTCCGACGTTGCTTCCCGCCGTACAAAGCCTACGCCGCGGTCGGCGACGCCTGGCGGGACGTGCGGCCCTGATGTTCAACACGGGTGACAGCGATAACGTGTGCGCCCCACGTCGGATATTATACATTAGAAGTTAATAAAATACTTAATTTCCATGCCGTCCGTTCAACAATGTTTACACTTTGACGAAGCTCCATGGATGCCGCGGGAACCTCCCGTGCGGCCGCCCGCGTGCGAACCTCCCGCGCGCACGGACGCCGGGGCCGATGGAGCGACCTCCCCTCCGTTCTCCGTCGTTCGAGGCGCGAACTGCGACATACGCGTCAGCTGTCATGCAGATCGTCCAGTTCTTGTTCCAATTCTTTGACCAGGCCGTCGACTACCGCCTTCAGCGAGCCCGTTCGGGCGTACACCTCGCGCTGGCGCACGTAGCTGGGACCGTCCGCCGCGTGCCTTTCCAGACTTCGCGTATAGCCGTCTTGGGATAACGCCTGAGCCGTATCGGCGGTCGCCCGCAGCACCGTGAGAAAGATCTCATGCATCGGCATTGATCTACCCTGCGAACCGTGGATGTAGCGCGCCTTCATTCCCAATTGCGACGCCTGAAAATGATTGTGTTTTTCCATCCACCAGTGCGTGCCCCGGGGAAACAATGGCGGGCGGTCCGCCGCGCTCGTGCTGCGGAGATAGCTTACGAGGACGCGGATAAATCCTGCCATGGTTAGCGCCTGCGAGATGCTCGGTTGCGCATCCATGACACGTACTTCGAGCGTGCCCAAGTGCGGTCGCGGCCTAATGTCCCAATGAATATCGTTGATGGTGTCGAAGACACCGGCGCGGCGAGTGGTTTCAAAGAAATCGGTAAAATCGTGCCAGCTTTTGAAAGAGGGTGGAATGCCGTAACTGCGGGTCGCGGCAAGAATGCGATGACGGTACGCGGCATAGCCGGTATCAAATCCTCGCCAGAAGGGCGAACTGGCCGATAGCGCAACCAGAAGCGGCAACAAGGCCTTGAGTTCGCGCATGATTGTGATTGCCTCTCCCCCTGAGGTCATCCCTATATGCACATGCGTGGCGAAGGTAATCTGATTGTAACCGACGTAGCCTGCGGACTTTTCAAGGCGCCGGTACCGCGGCATCGGAGTGATGAGAGCGAGGCGTTCGCCGAAGGGATGGGTGCCGGCGCTGCACAGGCGCAGGTCAAGACGACGACAAGAATCTCGCAATTCGCGCACCAGGGAACGCATGTGGGCATCGAGTTCGTCGACGTCCTGGCAGATTTTCGAACAGACCTCGACCGTATTTTGAATGAATTCGGGCTTGATGTGCGGATCGTCCGGATACAATTCCATCAGGGGAAGGATTGCATCGGTCAAGTCGAGGGATTCCGTGTCGAGCAATTGGAATTCCATTTCCATGCCGATAGACGAAGGCCTTGAAGGCTCGAATTCCATGAGCTCCCGTCAACCGCGGTGTTGCCGCGCCGCCTCGCGTATCACTTCATCGAAGAAAGCTGCACCCACCTTCAGAACTTGCTCGTCGACATCGAACGACGGGCTGTGCAGCGGAATGTATTCTTGCTCATGTGGACGTGCGCCAAAGCGGACGTAACACCCAGGCAACTCGTGCAAAAAATACGAGAAGTCTTCAGAACCCATGCTGGGGTGGTCCATAGCCATGAGGCCCTGTTCGCCGACGACGTTGCGCGCGGCTTGGAGCGCGATCCGCGTTTCGCGTCGTGTATTTACCACCGGCGGATAACCCGTTTCAATGCTGACGTCGATATCTGTGTTATGCAGATCCCCCAGCGCTTTAGCCATACGTTTGAGCCCATCGTGCAGATGGACACGCACTTCCGGAAGAGTGCTGCGGATCGTGCCCTCGAGAGTCGCCTCTTCGGCGATAACGTTGGGGGCGCTACCGGCGCGAACGGTACCGATCGTGACGACGGAGGGAAATACGGGATTGATCTCCCTCGAGACCAGGGTTTGTAGGGCGGCAATGAACAGGCCCGTAATTACTACGGCGTCGGTGGCTTCGTGGGGTCTGGCGCCGTGCCCGCCTCTGCCGTGGATGCGTATGCGAAAACGGTCCGACTGCGCGGTGATCACCCCCTCCGCGACCATGATTTCACCGACGCGGTAATGATGCGTCACGTGCCCGCCGAAAATTGCGTCGGTTCCGGCGAGGGCCCCCGAACGGATCACGACGCGCGCTCCCCCTCCGCGCTCCTCTGCGGGTTGAAACACGAAAAGCACCTGGCAAGGCGGCGGAGACTGCTTCAACATGGCAGCGGCGCCCAGCACCATCGCCATGTGCGCATCGTGCCCGCAGGCGTGCATTTTGCCCTCGATGCTTGAAGCAAACGGAAGGTCGGTGTTTTCTGCCCCCGGGAGGGCATCCATCTCCGCGCGCAGCGCGAACACGGGGCGTGCCGCCGTATCGTCGTGTAAACGGCCCATAACCGCGCCGCCCTTCCCTCCGTAGTCGCAGTCGATCCCGAGGCGCTTGAGTTCCGCCATGATCGATGCGGCGGTGCGCTCCTCTTCGAACGCCAGCTCAGGATGACGGTGAAAGCTTCGCCGCAGTCGTACGACGTCCGCATAAAACGCTTCCGCCTGTTGCATGGTCGCCATGGCAGCCTCGTATAGTCGGCGTGTCTCATCACAAAGCTTCTCACAACAGCCGGCGGTGCGACATGACCGGAATCAAGCGGTGGTCTAGATCCGTTGACGGGGGTTGTGACGGGATGCGCAGGGGAGACGCTATTTTTCCGAGCGTAATCGTCCGTGTACCATTTTCATCAGTGCGCCCGTCAGTGGATGGTCGGACTCTGCGAGTCGATCGGTGATGGAAAAGTGGTGATCCCCGATGATCTCCAAATATCGCGTGGGGACGCCGCAGCGCAGCAAGGTCCGCGCGTAGTCCACCGATTGCAGCTTCCATAGCCGCGGCTCCTCGGCACCCACCGCGACCAGCG
>JBFGKR010000035.1:0-10619 GCA_041576575.1 Arenicellales bacterium
GGCGCGGTGCGCGGCGTCGCAACCGGGGCTATGGGGTTGGACAAGGAGGGAAACAAGACGGAGAACTACGAGCCCGGTATTGAACTCCACGCCAAATACACGTTCTTCGCAGAGGGCTGTCGCGGCTCCCTGGGAAAGGAATTGATGACGCGTTTTCGGCTGCGCCAAGCCGCGCAACCGCAGACTTATGGCATCGGGCTCAAGGAATTGTGGGAGGTCGATCCCGCCGAGCACAAGCCCGGATTAGTCGTTCACACCGCGGGATGGCCGCTGGACAAAAAGACTTACGGAGGATCGTTCTTGTACCACCTGGAAGACAATCAAGTTGCAGTCGGGTTCGTGGTGGGTCTCGATTACCGCAATCCGTGGCTCAGCCCTTATGAGGAATTTCAACGCTTCAAGACCCATGCGGCGGTTCGGCATTATTTCGTCGGGGCGCGTCGCATTGGCTACGGTGCCCGCGCCTTGAACGAGGGCGGTCTGCAGTGTCTACCGAAAATGACCCTACCCGGCGGGCTCCTCATCGGCTGCGAAGCGGGCACATTGAACATGCCCAAGATCAAAGGCACCCACACTGCAATGAAGTCGGGCATGATCGCCGCCGAAGTGGCATTCGACGCGTTGTCAAAGGGGTCCGTGGGACAGGGGGACCTCAGCGCTCACGCAGTGGCTTTCGAAAACAGCTGGGTCCACGAGGAACTGCGTCGTGCGCGCAACGTGCGCCCCGCGTTCAAGTGGGGCTTGATCGGTGGTACTCTGTACACGGGAATAGATCAGATTCTGCTTCGCGGCAAGGCGCCCTGGACCCTACGGCACGCGCACGTCGACCACGAAACTCTCCTTCCGGCGGCGGAATGCGAAAAAATCGATTATCCGAAACCCGACGGCGAGCTGACTTTCGACCGAATGTCGTCGGTATACCTGTCTGGAACAAACCATGCCGAGAACCAACCCAGCCATCTCCGACTCGGGGACCCGGTTATCGCCATTGACGTAAATCTCCAGATTTATGCGGCGCCGGAAGAACGCTATTGTCCCGCCGGCGTGTACGAGATCCTCGAGGGGGGCGACGGGCCGCGCCTGCAGATCAACGCCCAAAACTGCGTCCACTGCAAGACCTGCGACATCAAAGATCCGAAACAGAATATCACCTGGCTGGTGCCCGAGGGCGGAGGAGGACCGAATTATCCGAATATGTAGTCGCCGATCGAAAACGCAGTCGGCGACACGAGTGCGTTACCGCGACTGAATTTTATCTTTATACTCTGTGAGTTCCCCGTCAACAAAACAGAAACAGGGCATATTATGGCCACTCCGCGCTATCCCCGCTTCGACACCCTGAGCCTGCACGCCGGTCAAAAGCCCGATCCGATCACCGGGGCCCGTGCGGTGCCCATCTTCCAAACCGCTTCTTACGTGTTCCGGGACACGGATCACGCGGCGGCCGTTTTCAACGGTGAGCGCGCCGGCCATGTCTATTCGCGCATCACCAACCCGACCAACGCGGTTCTCGAGGAGCGCATCGCCGCCTTGGAGGGCGGAATTGGCGCGATTGCAACCGCCAGTGGACAAGCCGCGATGCATTTGGCGATCAGCACTTTGATGGGTGCGGGATCCCACGTGGTTTCGTCGCGTTCCCTCTATGGCGGGTCTCACAACCTCTTGAGCTACACCTTACCGCGTTTCGGAATCGAGACGAGCTTCGTCGATCCCCGCGATGCGGAGGCCTTCGGCGCCGCACTGCGCCCGAATACGCGGCTGGTGTTTGCCGAGATCCTGGGCAATCCCGGCCTCGAAGTGCTGGATGTCCCCGCGGTCGCCGATATCGCCCACCGAGCCGGACTGCCGCTGATGATCGATTCGACCTTCGCCACGCCCTACCTATTCAAGCCCTTCGATCACGGGGCCGATCTGTTGTTCCATTCCGCGACCAAGTTCTTGAGCGGGCACGGTACCGTAATCGGCGGATTATTGGTGGACAGCGGTCGATTCGAATGGACGGATTCGGACAAGTTTCCGACACTCACGGAACCCTATGCCGGCTTTCACGACTTGGTTTTTGCTGAGGAATATGGTCCGGCGGCGTTCATCACTCGGGCGCGCAAGGAAGGCGCGCGCGATTTTGGGGCGTGCATGAGTGCGACCACGGCCTTCCAAATCCTTCAAGGAATCGAGACGCTGCCACTTCGCATGCGACACCACGTTGACAATACCCGAAAACTGGTTGCGTATTTGAACGCCCATCCGGCGGTCGAGTCCGTGATTTATCCCGAGCTTCCCGATCACCCCGACCACGCACTCGCAGAGCGCTTGCTGCCGCGCGGCGCTGGCGCGGTGTTCAGCTTCAACCTCGCGGGCGGCCGCGAAGCAGGGCGCAGGTTTATCGAATCTCTGCAGTTGTTTTCCCACCTCGCCAACGTGGGCGACGCAAAGTCATTGGTCATTCACCCCGCGAGCACCACACACCATCGCATGGACGCCGACGCACTGCGCGCCGCCGGAATCTCAGAGGGTATGATCCGACTCTCGGTGGGACTGGAAGATCCGGAAGACTTGATGGAAGATCTGGAGAGAGCCCTCAGGGAGTCGCAAAAATAGGCCGTTCCCGCGGACATTTCGAAAACGCTGCTTGACCCCCAACGATCGCGGACGACACCAACGGACCATAACACCGGACATGCGAATATCCGTCGATAATAAACGCGTCTATGCCTACACCGGTTCCAGGGCGCTCACGCCGGACCAGGAAACCGTCGTCTTCGTCCACGGCGCCGGACTCGACCACAGCGTCTGGTTGCTTCAAAGCCGCTATTTCGCCCATCACGGACGGAACGTATTGGCAGTGGATCTGCCCGAGCACGGGCAATCGGAGGGCCCGGCCCTGCCGGATATCGAGACGATGGCGGCCTGGGTGAAGAACCTGTTGGTAGCTTTGGACATCCAGCGGGCTTCGGTCGTCGGGCACAGCATGGGCGCTCTCGTAGCCCTGGAGACCGGCGCAAAGGCGTCGGAGCGGGTGGAACGGCTGGCTTTGCTCGGGATATCCGCGCCCATGCCCGTCAACGACGCACTGCTCCAGGCGGCGCGCGCGAACGACCATCAGGCCTACGACATGATCAATTTGTGGGGCCACAACCGTTCGGTGCAGCTGGGGGGCAACCCGGTGCCGGGACTGTGGATGTCGGCGCAGACGCTACGGTTGCTGGAACGATCCCGCCCCGGCGTCCTCTACCGCGATTTGCGCGCCTGTACCGCCTATCAGCGTGGACTGGAGAGCGCACAGCAACTGCAAGGTCCCGTGTTGATTCTGTTGGCGAGACAGGATCGCATGACGCCGCCGGTGGCCGCTGAACCTCTTATCCGCCGCATTAGAGACAAACAACGTATCGTATTGGAGAACTGCGGACATCAAATGCTGTCGGAAAAACCCGATAGCGTGCTCGATGCCTTGAAAGATTTTCTTTCTTGAACGCCGCGCAACTGCACACGCCGCCATGTCGCGTTTCAAGCTACCCCGCGCTCCCACGGCGGAACCGGGGTGAATTTATCGCTGAGAAAATCTACGAATGCGCGCACTTTTTTCGACAAGTGCCGACGGTGTGGATATACGACCAGCAACGACGACTTCTCGTGCACGTAGTCGGTCAAAAGCGGAATTAAACGACCGCAGGCAAGGTCTTCACCGACCAGAAAACTGGCCAGGCGAGCCACCCCGATGCCGGCGAGCACGGCTTGATACAACGCCATCGCGCTGTTGGCCTCAAAATTCCCAGAAACGTGTAACACTTTCGTTCCCTTCGGCCCCTCGAATTCCCAGTCGTTAAAATGCGTGAACGATGAGTGCGTCAAGCAATTGTGCTCAAGCAAATCCTCCGGAGTCCGCGGTACACCATGTCGTTCGAGGTACGCGGGAGCCGCGCAAACGAGGCGGCGATTGGTAGACAATTTCTTCGCCACCAGGGACTCGTCGTCGATCATTTCGCTGAGTTGAAGAGCGACGTCCGCGCCGGCGTCGATCAGGTCAACGGAACGTTCGCTCAGTTGCAGCTCCACCCGGAGTTCGGGATATCTCGCCATAAACTCCGGCAGCAAGGGAAGCAAGTGCACCCGGGCAAAGGCGGCAACCGCTTCCACGCGCAGCACGCCGCGCACCCGCCCGCGAAGCTCGGACACCGCTTCCTCCGCCTGCTGGATCTCATCGAGGACGGCAACACAGCGCTCGTAAAACGCCCGACCCTCCTGGGTCGGGCGCAGTTGCCGGGTGGTGCGGTGAAACAACCGCGCTCCCAAGCGATCCTCCAGACGGCCGATCTGCTTACTCACGGCGGAGGGCGTAAGCTGCATCGCACGGGCCGCGGCGGAGAAGCCGCCTTGCTCGACGGCCTGCACAAAGGCCACCATGTCCTCGAGTTTAATCAACGGCTTATATTATGAATAATATTCATAGGTGTTGATATTTTTAACTATATTATCAAAGATAATTCACTTAAATAAGGTGGGATGCAGGAACCCGCGCTAGGAGGCGAGTCCTCTGCCAATCAAACGGAACAACTACGGAGAAACCGAATGACACGTGACGACGAGCTTCGGTGCTGCGAACTCGACTGCGCGGATGTCCGCAGCACCGTCGCGCGGGGACGCCGCCGGCAAAGCGCCGCCATCGCCCGAATCGGCAGCACATTTCACTCGTGCGTTGAATGCTCTACGCGCCACGCCGCGGCGCAGGTTCGAGCCCCGATCGCCACCGGCTTGCGGCGGACGTCCCCGAACGTCGCCAACATCGATCCGCCGGGGGCTTTCTCGGCGCGGTCACGCCCGCAAGGGGACCAGCAGCACCGGGGTAGTGCTCCTGTGAATAACCTTGTGGGCCACGGAGCCCAGTAACATTTCACTCATGCCGGTACGGCCGTGCGTACCCATGACAATCACGTCGGCTCTGGCGCGCGTGGCCTGATCGATTATTACCGCAGCGGTACGTCCTTCGACCACCCTCGCATCGTCGACTATCCTGCAGTCCTCGGGGTCCATGCCAAGCTCTTCTTTGCAGAAATCTCTCAGCCGTTCTTCGATATTCTCGCGCACCCGCGCCATTCCCTTTGTCCGCAACGCCTCCACCTCGCCTTCCGGAAGAACACTAGCAACAAGTGACTGCGCGGATGGGCTGAGAGGTTCTATGACATGGAGAAGCACGATCGTGGCCTCGTATCTCTCTGCAAGACTAACCGCGTAACGAAATACGGGGCGGGCATGCTCTTCCAAGTCTGTGGCGTAGAGAATCTTTTTAATTTCGGGAAGCATCTCGGTGTCTCTGTGCGTCTATGAATCGATGGGTTAAAAACGTTTCGTCCTCGCTGCTCGAAAGAAATCGGGATACACCTGTCAGTTTCGCATAAAAAATCGACCTCCGGCTATTGGGCCACCCAACCGCCGTCGATGCTGAACGCGGCGCCACGAATTTGCGAGGCGTTCTCGGAGCACAAGAACACGGTTAATGCCGCCACCTGCTCCGGAGTGACAAATTCCCCGGACGGCTGTTTCTCCATGAGCAGTGCCTTTTTCGCTTCTTCGACGGAAATCGCATCTTGCCTTGCACGTGCGTCCACTTGCTTCTGCACCAAAGGGGTGAGCACCCAGCCGGGGCAAATGGCGTTGCATGTGATTCCGGTTTTCGCGGTTTCGAGGGCCACGACCTTGGTCAATCCGATTACACCGTGCTTCGCCGCGACGTACGCGACCTTGGTCGCCGAGGCGACCAAACCGTGAGCGGAAGCGATGTTGATAATTCGGCCCCAGTTTCGTGCTCTCATTCCCGGAACGGCACACCGGATAGTGTGAAAATTCGATGAAAGGTTAATCGCTATGACGGCGTCCCATTGTTCGGCGGGAAATTCCTCGATCGGGGACGTGTGTTGAATGCCGGCGTTGTTCACGAGCACGTCCACGCCGCCGAAATCGGACTCCACCTGCTCCACCATGGCGACGATCTCGTCGGGTTTCGACATGTCCGCGCCGATGTAAGCGGTTTGCACTCCTAGACGCTCGATATTCGTTTGTATTTTCTTTATTGCTTCTTCGTCGCCGAACCCATTGAGCACGACGTTTGCGCCTTTTTGCGCCAGCGCCTCCGCTATTCTCAAGCCGATGCCACTGGTTGATCCGGTTACGACCGCGTTTTTACCCTTCAACATAACGTTTCATTCCGTGTCGACAAATCGATCGTCGCTCGTGTTGTGAGCAGCGTCAAGCGTTTTATCCCCACGGAAGTCCGGGACTACGGCTGAGAACACCGATGCCGCGGAGCCGACCCGCCATCGACGGCTGCCGTTGACGACTTCCGGCGGTCAGTGTTCCCGGTACCGTCGGACGTAGCACGATCTCGTTGACATCGACGTGCACCGGTGGCTGCAGCGCGTAGAGAAGCGCATTGGCGACGTCCTCCGCTTGTAGCGCCCCGATGATCTTGTACGCGTTCCCGGAATGACGTCAGACCCGGACCCCCGATGGCGTTCGCCAACTCCGCCGCGACGATCCCCGGCACGATGCTGGTTACGCGAGTGATTTATCGAGCGCTCAGTTGCAGCCGCAGGACATCGCTGAGGGCGTTCACTGCGGGTTTGATGGCGAGGGACACGCTTCCGGATAGAATGACCCGTTTGTCGGCAATAGACGAGATGTTCACGATGTGTCCGCTTCCCGCGCCGGCATCGATGGCAACACAGATGCGGTGCCGTTCAAGACTCCCTTAGTCTTGACGTCCACCATGCGTTCCCACTCTTCGACTCCGAGATTTCTGACGAAGCTCACGGGCATGACCCCGCATTGTCGACGCGGACGCCAAATCCCCCCTCAGCGCTCCAATCCGGCTTGCGCCAGGGCTGCGCGA
The DNA here is from genome assembly GCA_041576575.1 of Arenicellales bacterium. GTDB lineage: Bacteria > Pseudomonadota > Gammaproteobacteria > Arenicellales > JAANXG01 > CALZGZ01. Next base: position 6,884 of record JBFGKR010000035.1, read on the forward strand.
CGCGGAGCGCGTGGTGAAGTTACAGCGCATCGCGAATGCCCCGCCGCCCCGTTGTTCGGTTGCCTCCAGCACTCCCCGCAAACGTTCGTACCGCCGCGCACCCAGCACCACGTTGGCCCCGGTCGCCGCCAGTGAACGCGCCGTCGCCGCTTCAACGCCGCTGCCGGCACCCGTGATGGCCGCAACCCTCCCATTTGACATCTCAGAAACTCTGCGACCGCACCAGCGCCTGGTCGAGGTCCCACAATACGTCTTCCAGGGTTTCCAGGCCGACGGAAATGCGAATCATATCGGGCGTTACCCCGGCGGTTTTCTGCTCCTCCTCGGACAGTTGCCGGTGGGTGGTCGATGCGGGGTGAATGACCAAGGTCTTGGCATCCCCAACGTTGGCCAAATGGCTCAAAAACTGCACCGATTCAATGAAGCGGGCACCGGCTTGTTGTCCGCCCTTAACCCCGAAGGTGAGAATCGATCCTGGCCCCCTCGGAAGGTATTTCTTCGCCAGCGCATGATATTCGTTGTTTCTAAGCCCGGCGTACTTGACCCAGGTCACGGCGGGATGGGCATCCAGAAATTCCGCTACCGCCATGGCGTTGCTGCAATGCCGGTCCATGCGCACCGGCAAGGTCTCCAGACCCTGCAAGAACAAAAACGCATTGAACGGGCTGAGCGCCGGTCCGAGGGTGCGCAAAGTCTCGCAGCGTGCCTTCATGGTGTAACCAAAATCGCCGAAGGTCTCGTAAAAACGCACACCGTGATAACCCCGCGACGGCTCAACCATGGTTGGAAATTTGCCGTTGTCCCACGGAAACGCGCCGGATTCCACCAACACCCCACCAATGGAGGTACCGTGGCCGCAGATAAATTTTGTGGCCGAGTGCACAATAATGTCGGCGCCGTGCTCGAAAGGCCGACACAAGTACGGTGTGGCAAAGGTGTTGTCGATCACCAGAGGTACGCCAGCATCCCTGGCCACCGCCGCCACCGCCTCGATATCTAGGACATTATTGAGCGGATTGCCGATGGTCTCTGCAAAGATCGCCTTGGTACTGGCAGTCACGGCTCGGGCGAAGTTCTCAGGTTCGTCTGGATCCACAAAGTGAGTTTCGATTCCAAGCTTTCGGAAATTGACATCGAACTGCGAATAGGTGCCGCCGTAAAGCGTGCTGGCGGATACGATCTCGTCGCCCTGCTCGAGAATCGTCAACAGCGCGGTCATCTGCGCAGCCATGCCGGAACTCACCGCGACCGCCGCGCGCCCCCCCTCCAACGCCGCCATACGCTCCTCGAAAACGGCGTTGGTCGGATTCATCAACCGTGTGTAGATATTGCCGAAAGTCTGGAGGTTGAACAGACTCGCGGCGTGATCGGTGTCATCGAACACATAGGCCGCCGTTTGATAAATCGGCGTGGCGCGCGAGCCGGTAGCCGCATCCGGCAGCTGGCCGGCGTGCAGGCAAAGGGTCTCAATACCGAAGTCTCGATCCGCCACGTGACTGCTCTAGTTGACTAATACGGCACCCACAGGGGCCGTTTGCTTGAAATCAATTTGGTGTTGACGCCGACGAAGTTGAGGCCGCCGAACAGGCGCGCGTATTCGATTTTCATGCAACGATTCATCACCACTTGCAGCCCCGCCTCTCGGGCCCTGCGTGCGGCCTCCTCGTGCACCACGCCGAGCTGCATCCACACTACCTTGGCGCCGATCTTTATCGCCGCATCGACGTGCGGGGGCACGTCCTCGGGGCGTTGAAATAGGTCCACAACATCCACCGGATCCGGGATGTCCTCCAACCGCGCGTAGCATTGCTCGCCCAGGATTTGGGTATAGGTCGGAGTGACCGGGATCACTCGAAAACCATGGTCCTGCAGGTACTTTGCGGCAAAGAAGCTGGGACGGTACCAGTTGGCGGATAATCCGACCATCGCCACCGTACGGTTTTCTTTCAGTATCCTGCGTATCGATTGTATGTCGGTCATAGGTCAACTCGCGCCGTTCGGCGCCACAGCGTAAACAAAACCCCGGCATGCGGCAACTTTACAGCGGTTTACATTCGGGAAACCACACCGTAGATTATCTCTGTTGCAATATTTTCGACTGAAGGTTCCCTTTACCTCGCGCCGAGGCCGGATCAAGCATGTTGACAAGCCGCGTCCACGACAATTCTGTGATTCATCGATCATGAGTAAGAAACCCGCCGTATTGGTAACCCGAAGACTGCCTCCCGCCGTGGAAGAGCGGCTGGCACGTGACTACGAGCCGCATTTCAACACCCAAGACCGATTGTACGGCACCGAGGAGCTCGTGACGCTCGCCAAAGCGGCGCAAGCCATCTTGGCCTCACACACCGAGCATCTGTCCGCGGATGTGATGGCACGATTGTCCGGCACCATCAAGGTCATCGCCAATTTCTCGGTGGGCGTCGATCACTGCGATCTTGCGGCAGCCGAAAAGCACGGCATCATCGTCACCAACACGCCGGACGTGCTCGCCGACGCCACCGCCGAACTTACCATGCTGTTGATACTGGGCGCTGCGCGACGTGCCAGCGAGGGCGAACGCTTGATTCGATCCCGCGAGTGGGACACCTGGAGCCCCACGTTCATGTTGGGGACTCAAGTCACCGGAAAAAGGTTGGGAATCATCGGCCTGGGCCGAATCGGGCAAGTGACCGCCGAACGCGCGCGCGGGTTCGACATGGAGATCCATTACCACAATCGCTCGCGACTGGATGCGGCCAAGGAAGCCGGCGCAATCTACCACGACTCGCTGGATTCGCTGCTACCGCTGTCCGAATTCCTCGCGCTCCACTGTCCCAACACGCCGGACACCCAGAATCTGTTTAACGCCGAGCGCATAGCGCAATTACCGGACGGCGCGATCGTAGTGAATTCCGCGCGCGGAAATATCGTCGACGAAGATGCGCTGATCGCGGCGCTGCGCTCGGGAAAGATCGGCGCTGCGGGCCTGGATGTGTTTAAAAACGAGCCGCATATTCGCCCCGAATTTGCGGAACTCGATAACACCTTCCTGCTTCCGCATCTCGGCAGCGCCACCCACGAGACTCGGGACGCCATGGGCTTTCGGGCGTTGGATAATCTTGACGCCGCGTTCGCCGGTCAAGAACCTCGAGACCGGGTCGCTTAGTCGGCGGCCGGGGGTCCAGGTTGACGTTGCATTCATCACGTGCCCGGCCCTTCGTCACACGGTCACGCAACGCGATTGCGGACGTTTGTCACGCGATCCCAATTCATTTCCACCAGCACGGCGCCGCAGATAACGGCGATTGCCGTCCACTGCATGAACGTGACCGGCTGGCCGAGAAACATCAACGTCAGGCCCACGGCAATCGCCGGCTTCAAAAAAAACAAATAACTGCCCCGGGTGATGTCAGGGACAGCGGCCAGTCCACCGATCCACAGGAACTGCGTGACGGTCGTGTTCCATAGGGCAATGGTGATGAGCGCGCCGAGCTGCTGAGCCGGGCGATCGAACAGGGTGGCCGGATTTACCCATACGTCCCAACTGACGCCGACGAGCAACCACAGCCCCACGGATCCCAACGCCATGGTGATGGCGGTGATCCGCAACGCGCCGTATTCGGCAATCAGCGGGCGCACCCACACCGTGTACGCCGCGACCGTGGCGGCACAGCCTATGGCCAGCAACACACCGAACAGATTGTTGGCATCACCCGCAAGTCTTGCCAGATAACCGTCGGTGAGCAACAGCGCC
>JBFGKR010000036.1:0-10575 GCA_041576575.1 Arenicellales bacterium
AACTACCGGCCACTGTCCCTTGCCGACGTTGGTGGGCTCACTCCCGCTAAATGCGAGATAGCTGTATTTACCGTAATGCGGCAGTTTACGCCCCAATCCCGGCAACGCGGACGCGTCGTCGACCGCGAGCCAGGTCAGTGCCTCAGCGGGGTTCTCCGGATTGCGCGCCACCACCACCACGGAATGCGCTGCACGCGCATACCGTTCGCCGTCGATTTCAATTGCATCCGCTCCGCCGGAGTAGGCGTAATCGGACAACGCCGATTGCACCGCGGAGCGGAAACGATTGCCCCAGCCGAATATCCAGACCGCCCGGTCCGACGGCAAACGAGCAATCTCGTCGTCAAATTTCACCTCTACACGGGCGTCCCGCTGTGCGGACCAGTCCCGCGCCAGTGCCTGGTACCCGCTGCGTACGATTTCGGACTCCGATCGCGGTAACACAATCAGCGCGTCGCTGGCGCCGAACGCCTGAGTGAGGGCGGGGGGAATCTCGTGGCGATCCAGGCGACGGAATACGTCGAATTCGGGATCCACATCGAGCCGCAGGGGTTTTGCCGGCAAACGAATTTCAAACGGTTGCGATCGACGCGCTACCGAGACGCGAGTCTGATACGCCGACTGCCGACCCGCCATGTGCACGGCCACCGGAACGGTCAGTGCGTATTCCGCCCCCCCCTGCACCTGTTCGATCGCGGCGGAAAGCACAAACTCGCCATTGTCGGTCCGCACTTTTTCATTGGTCACGCGCAAACTCGGCGCCCCGCTGCGACCCACCCATTGGTCAAAAAACTCGTCCAACGGCCTCGCGGACACGGCTTCGAAGACCTTTTCCACATCTTCGAACGCCGCCACCCGGAAAAGGTAATCGCGATACAGCCTCCGCAAGCCGACGACAAAGGTATCGTCGCCCAATTCCTGCCGCAGCATGTGAAACAGCATCATGGTCTTGCCGTAACCCACGGCCTCGGTGACGGAACTGTGTCGGGCTCGAAATTCCGCAAGCGGAAAGTCTTTCTGTTCGCGCGCGTAATCCGTGTACTTCTGCAAGACCTGGCGTCGGTAGGAGGCGCCTTGACCTTGCTGCTCCTTCACCAGGTGGTCGGCGAGATAGCTCGTTAGCCCCTCCGCCCAGTTTCCGCGGTCGTAGTCGACGTACACGCCGTTTCCCCACCAATTGTGCAAAATTTCGTGCGGATACGAGGAATGCAGTATGAACGGCAGACGGATCACCCGTGGCCCGAGCAAGGTAAAGGACGGCATGCCGTAGCCCGTCTCCCAAAAATTCTCCACCAGTGCAAATTTTTTGTAGGGATAAGGGCCCATGAGATCGCCGTAAAGCTCAAGGTATTGCCCGGTGGCCCGGAGGTATTTCGCGGCGAGCCCGGGATCGGGTCGCCGCAGAAAGACCATGGTTGCTACGGAACCGGCGTCGTCAAGGTATTCCTCGAAGGCGCCCGCGACGAGATAAATCTCCTCCTGGGGCTTGTCTATGGACCAGACATCGCGCGCCTCCCCGCCGTTGGCGCGGCGCTCCACGCGCACCCCCTGCGTCACGGAATACCAATGCGACGGTAAAGTCACCGCCATCACAAAAGTCACGGTCTGCCGCTCGAAAGTAGGCACCCAGTAACTGGCGCCCGAGAGGTACACTCCCTGGCTGGAGATCAGCCCCGGGGAGACGCTGAAACTGCGCGCGTATTCCTCCCCAACGCGTTCGACGGGGTGGTTGATCTCACCGCTGTATTCCACGGTCAAACTCGGACTGTCCGGCTCGAGTTCGACGACCACCCGTTGCAGGGGCACGGCGCCGCCACCGACCGGTGTGATCGACGCCACGCGGCCGCCGCGGGTAACGGTGGGGGCCAGGCCGGCGTGTAAGAGGAACGCCAAAGGTCTGTTGCAACCCCCGGAAATCGATATGCGATCGGTCACGCTTAGGGAATGCGTGCCGGGAACCAGGGTGACCTGCAGATCATGACGCACCGCCGACGACGCCGTTGCGCTCCACGCGAGCAAGGAGAAGGCGACGATAAGCCGCGGTACAGTCGAGCCATTTTTTGTGCGATTCACGGCCGCTCCTTGGTGCGGTGTTTCGAGGGAAGCCTGAGACTGAACGACGCCCCGCCGTCTGCACAGCCACGCTTGCAACGGGGCGATTTTATCCCGCTTTTGGCCCCGCGTCCGGTCCGCCGCGTGCCCGCGGCCACCCGCGGCAACGCGGTTTCCCCGCGCTTGAGTTGCACACTCGGGACGCTCACCTAGAATTGTACCTAGGGGAACACAACCGGGTCTTGAGCGCGGTCCAGACGCACGTGCATGCATAAGTCGGCATTCGAACACATTTTTCATCCGTCGGACTTCACCCGAGCGAGCGCCATCGCTTACCACCATGCCCTGAAAATCGCGCTGGCGGCGGAGACTTTGCTGAGTATCGCGCACGTAGCGCCGCAGCATACGCCGATACCCAAAAAAAATTTTCCCTGTGTCCGTAACACGCTCACCCGCTGGCAGGCCGTCTCGTCCGAAGATACGCGACCGCAGGTCTTCACGAGTGAGCTGCGGGTGAAAAAAGTACCGCTGAGCGGTCACGATCCCGTAGACGCGATCACGTACCGTCTCCAGGAACAACCCGCCAGTTTGATCGTACTGGCCAACAGTCGCCGGGATAACCGTCCGCGATGGATGAACAAGACCGTCTCGGAGCCGATTCTGCGCGACTCCGGAACCCGGACCCTGTTTCTGCCTCACGGTGTCCAAGGTTTTGTCAGTCACGAAACCGGCGGCGTCTCTCTGCGCCGGGTGCTGATTCCGGTCGATGAGCAACCGGATCCCCAAGCGGCGGTGAACACGGCCGTTGAATTGGCCCACTTGTTGGGTTGTCGCGCGGTGACCTTCACCCGGGTCTATGTGGGCAAGGACAGCGACATGCCCGCCTCCGATCTACCTGGCGATCGTCGCTGGTCGTGGATGCGCACGGTGCGTAAGGGGAATGTCGTCAACGAAGTGCTAGACGTGAGCAGAAACATGGCCGCCGATCTCATTGTCCTCACGACTCAGGGACACAACGGATTTCTCGACGCATTGCGCGGCAGCACCACCGAACGTCTCGTACGCGCGGCGCAGTGCCCCGTGCTCGCCGTCCCTATGCGGATGTAGCGACCCGACGCCTGCATCAAAGCGCCGAAAAGTGAAGCACACGTGCCCTTTCACTACCCGTCAGACGGAGTGAGGCTGACGCCTCAGCACTTTGAGCCGCTGTAAAAACCACGGGCAAGAGCTGCATCGACCGCGGCCGCCGGCCTTCACAACATGCCTCTGCGCGCGAGCCAATGCCGCAATCGCGCCACTCGGCTTGCATCGGGCGTAGGCGCGGCCTGGGCGCGCAGTAACATTTCGCGTACGCCGCGCTTGTACTCGGGCCGGCGGCGGTCGAGCTTTGTGCTCTTCTGGTGCAACAAAGCATAGTTGCGGGCCATGAGCGCGTAGGCGTAGACGTTGTCCGGGTCAATTGCTGCTGCACGCTCCAGGACATCGATGGAGCCGCGGTAGTCTCCCAAGCGATAGAGGAGAAAACCCTTGACGTTATAACCAAAGACATCGCTTGGTCGCTTGTCGATATAGGTGTCGATATCCTTCAACGAAGTGTTGTACTGGAGGAACGTATTGACGTTGTAGATCGCCGCGTACTTGTAGGGGTCGGCGCTGTCCGGATTGAGCGTCTTCGCACGCTGCACCAGTGGCTGCACGGTATTCGGGCGACGCCCGGTGACGACGTTCAGGCGCAGCAGCTCCATCACCGCCGCAAAGTCTTCTGGGTTTCTTTTGATTTTATCCTCGAGGTCACGGATTCGCTCCGCGTACACCGCATCGAGGGCGCAGTCGTAGTAGTCTTCGCCGGATAAGGGCAGATCCTTTCCCGTGGATTGAGGAGCGTCGGACAGCAGGTTCACGTAGGGATAGCTCCCCTGCTCGATCATCCAGGAGGGGCTGGGTCCCATTACCACCAGACGCCTTTGGTGGACAATATCGAATTTCCAACCCCGATCGGTACGACAGAACAAAAACGGCGCGTTGTTCCAACCCCCCGCGTTACCGAAATAGATAGCCGCGTGGTCGCCATCTTGCAGCACCCGGTACGGTGCCCGTTGCCAATGCGATAAACCGCGTTTCACGCGCTGATCCGGTGCGTTTTGATCGCCCATGGCAAATTTCGTCATCTCGGTATAGATATCGACTTCGATGTCGGCCCCTTCGCCCGCCCATTTCGCGAGCATGATGCGCCAGGCGCGTTCCGGGCTCGTCGCGCCCGCGGCAGACGACGATGATTGAAGTTTGTCGGCCGTTGGTTTGTCTCGATATTGTGCAAGCTTCCTGGCGGAGCCTGCTCCGCCCGCCAGCAATTCTTGATCCAGTCGTTCGATGGTTCCGGGTGAGAATGCGCCCTGGTGCTTGATCTGCGCGCGGCGCTCCAATTCTTCCATCACTGCAACGAGACCGGTTCCGACGTCCCCGGCGCGAAAATAGGGTCGCAACTGGAGATCTTCGATGTATCCCGTAAACGCGTCCGTGAAGACATCCTCGAGCTCGTAAGCCACTTCGAGTTTCACCTGCTCTTGATCGCGCACCAAGAGCAACAGCAATCCGCGACCCTCGTAGTTTCTCCCGATCTCCCACCTGTTTGCGATGTCGACCGCGAGTTGTCGGACGTTTCCGGCATCTCCTAGATCCGGCAGCGTTACTATCAGCGCTTCTATGTGGAATCGCGCGGCGATGTCGCGCAGATAGCGCTGTGCGGCTTCTTCGTAGTGGACGAGGATCTTCGCATAGTCGAACAGATGGCGCCCCATCTGCGGTCGGCGGTCTGGAGTGAAGACCGGCGGCTCCGAAGTCGATGTAGGTTCTGTGCCGATGTAGGCAGAAAAGGCAAACACGCCCGCCGCGATAATACAAATAATTACGATAGCGGTTCGGTGCATTGCGCGCGCTGGACTTACTTCTATTTTCGTCCAAAGGGATCCTTCAATCCCTCCAGGGCCAACGATTCGGCTTGAAAATAGGGCTTGGGTTCGAACCCCAGAAGGTCGGCGACGACATTGGACGGAAACTTCAAGGCCCTGGCGTTATAGCGTCTTGAAAAATCATTGTAGTGACGCCGTTCCGCGGCAATTCGGTTTTCGGTACCTTCGATCTGATCCTGCAGGGTAAGAAAGTTCTGGTTCGCCTTGAGGTCGGGATAGTTTTCCACTACGGCAAACAGACGCGCCAACGCCGACTGCACCTCGCCCTGGGCCAATTCGAGAGCGCGCAGCTGCTCGTCGGATTGCGGCGGCCGACCCGCGAAGGCCCGGGAAGCGCCGAGCGCGTTCGCGCGCGCTTCCGTCAATGCCGCCAGGGTTTCGCGTTCGTGCTCCATATAAGTTTTGACACCGTCGATCAAAACGGGCACGAGGTCGAGCCGTCGCTGGTATTGATTTTCCACTTGCGCCCAACCGGCGTTGACTTTTTCGCGGGCGTCGATCAACCCATTGTAGATGAACAGTATTGCGACGCCGACTACGGCGACGATCACGATCACGAAAATGGATAAAGAAAATGTTCTGACGTTCCCCATGGTCTGGCTCCTTTCTTGATGCAAAGCGTTCAAGTCGATGACGCGGTTCGCGGAATTCGGCCCAGTGCCGGACAGCTCCCGCGATGCCGCCGCACGGTCCGCATCGTCGGGCGGCGTATACCACAGTGCACCGCTCAGCAATCCAAGCGCAAAAAACATGCCGCAGAAGAACAACAATAAAGCAACACGCCTGTGCGTCGGACGTGCGCGGGAGGCCGTGCGAGCGGCCGCGTTATCGTCCCGCGCCCGTTGGGCGCGGAGCGAAGCGCGCAACCGCGCCGCTTCGTCTTCCGAAAGCTTACCCTGCTCCAACATTCGGTCGACGCGTGTCTCATCGCTGTTCCGTTCCGTCATGGCCCCTCCTATATCGCATCGATCATGCGCATCCCCCGCTTGGGAGGGATACGCCCCGCCTCGATGTCGTCGAGAACACGTTGTTTGCGTTTCTCGTCGCTGCGCGATTCATCCTCCAGGGACTCGATGAGGCGGTCGAGCCGGTTGCGGACCGTCGGATAGGACACTCCTAAAACGCGCGCCATCTCCTTTAAGCTCCCGCTCGCCAGCACGAACATCTCCACGAAGCGTTGGTCCTCCGGGGCCAAGCGATACAACCTGGGCGTGTAGGAATCCCCGCAGTGCGCAAACCCGCAATCCTCGCAGGTGAGCTTGCTGATGCGCATGCTGCCGCCGCAGTAGCCGCAGCGATTGGGTGCAAACGGTGTGCGCTGCATCGAAATATGATTTTGTTTTAGATATTACTATATTATAATTAATATTGTTAATATATCAAGATATTTTATTTAATTTTATTTACTCTTGCGGGTTTTATCGGTCCTTTCAGGGGGCGCCTTCGAATCCTTTCGGACCGGGTCCGTGTCGGCGTGCAGGAAATTCCGGAGCAAGAACTCCTCGTCCGAAGGCGAGAGGTCAAAGCGGCGCGACGCCTCCGCAATCGCTTCGGCGGAGTAGCGTCGGTGCGCGGAGAGCCAACGCACGGCGCGGCGCCGGCCCTCGCCTTTGGGTTGTATCGCGGACATGCGTGGGAACAGTATAGATGACGAACCGCCGGCGGATCAGTGCGGCCGGACGGCCGGCGAAGTGGGGCGTTCAGCTCGACACCGCGAGGCGGCGGTCCGATTACGCATTCTCAATCCGACGCTGGAACCCGACGCCCTTTGAAAATCCCGGCACGCTCGGCGGTAGCCGCCTTACGCGGCAAGCGACCCTCAGTAGCCCAGCAGCTTGCCACGCAGGCGTTCCGCCGGTATGGGTGTACGGCTCGCCGGTTCACCGCCCGTGTACAGTTTGAGATCCATATACCCGGCCAGCTGCTCGCGGATCATGCGTATGGTCACGAACGACATGTCTTGCGGCAATCCCCACTCGGCACAAAGCACACGGTCGACATGGGGCTGCTGTTCCGAGTAGAGCTCCAGCACCGTGACCACCAATTCGAAATCTTCACTGCCGTCCGCGTCGTCCCGCATCCCCGTGAGACCGGTCCCGGTGCGCACGAACCCGCCTCTCTGCACGAGGTAATTTCTACGCAGCTGGTACACCTTAAAGACTACGAATTCGCCAGGCTGTATTGTCTGCGCCGCGCTTCTTGCAGCAGACACCTGCAACTCGCAATAGGGCAGGTAGCGATTGACCTCGTGAACCGTCTTCACTTTGGAGTCCTGGAAAAAGACGTGGTCGGTGTCGGCCGGAATCGTGACCGGCGTCTTGAGTTCAACGCTTGAATCCACCGGCACAAAAAAATACGGGGATTCTTCGTTGCCGTATACATGCTTCTGGTAATACCCGTGGCACGAGGTGAGTAAGACGGCCAACGCAATAATGATCAAACGCCCCATGCTGTCTATCCTCTATGTATGAGATTATTTTCGGCAACACTTCGACCGACGTACATTAGACAAGTTCCGGTCGCGGTTTGTTCGATGCGCTTTTTCGTGGTGCCGTCGGCTGGAGTCTCTATAATAATAGCTTTCCACAGTCACACACAGAGACAGCGATGACAAACTCGCTATTTGTCCTGCATTTGCTACTGTTTTCCGGTTTAGTGGGCACGGCCGCCGCGGACGCGTCGACCCCGGTGATAACCGTGAACGGCGAGGCGAGCGTACGGGCTGCACCCGATATGGCGGTGGTGCACACGGGCGTCGTGAGCCGCGGCGCCACCGCTTCCGAGGCATTGACGCAAAACAACGCGGCTATGGAGCAATTGATGGATGCATTGAAAGAACACGATGTGGCGCTCAAGGACATACAGACATCGGCCTTTAACGTGCAGCCGGAATTCGAGTACAAGCGTGACCAGTCGCCGACGATCATCGGATATCGCGTGACGAACGGAGTGTCCACGAACGTCCGAGACCTGTCCGCGCTCGGTTCCATTTTGGACGCCCTCGTGAGAGCGGGCGGCAACCAGATTACGGGGGTTCAATTCAAGTTCAAGGACGCTGCGGCACTGCAAGATCAGGCGCGCCGCGAAGCCTTCCGCGACGCTCGAGCAAGAGCCCAATCCTACGCCGAGGCGGCGAATATTGAACTCGGCAAGATCCAACAGATTTCCGAACAGGCAATTCACCCGCCGGTCGATCGCAGCGCCTCTCAACTTGCCGCGACCGAATCCGTATCTCAAGTGCCGATCGCGCCCGGGGAAAGCGAGGTGCGGGCCAGTGTTACAGTAGTGTTTACGATAACGGAATAGCTATCGCCCGTTTCCCGGAGGCAATGCAGTGGGCATCGCGAAGGATACTCGCTCGTAAGGGGGCCGATACAGTGAAACGGCTGGCAGTCTTTTTGTCTTCAGTGGTCATCGGTTGCCAGTTTGGCCCCCTTGCACCGGTGTCCGATCACAGCATCGCAACCGCCCTCAAAGAAGGCCGCAGCCGACTGCCTAGCCGCGATCCAACCCCTGCGCGCAACGCGATCGCTCAAAGCTTGGCGGAACATTATTCCTCGTGGCGAGGCGTGCGTCATCGATACGGCGGGGTGTCTCGATCCGGGGTGGATTGCTCCGGATTTGTACTTCTCACCTACCGCAAAGTGTTCGGGATCGAACTGCCTCGCACAACCCGAGAACAGGCCAGATTGGGTAAACGGGTGTCGCAAAGACAGTTGCGTCCGGGGGATCTCGTTTTCTTCAAGATAGGGTGGGGTACGAAACACGTAGGTATATATCTCGGTGACGGCGCCTTCATGCACGCCTCCGAATCCCGGGGCGTCGCCAAATCTCGCCTAAAAGATCCGTACTGGCGCAACCGATACTGGAAGGCGAAGCACCTGCTGTAACGGCCCGGTCACCGTCATGCATTGTTTTCGGAACGACCTTCGAGACTACGTTCCCGAACGAAACGAGAGCCACTGACGCCGACGACGAAGATTCGAAGGTGTGTGCGATAAGTTACAGCGTCCCGCGCAAATCTTCGTCAGGGCGACGTAAGACGCGTTCCCTGTAGAGCCATGAGTGCAGCGTGCGTATTGGTCTTGGAACCGGAGCCCGTCGAGCACCTTGTTCCGCGCTTCTCGGCTGGACACTACTAGAGGGCGAACTTGGATCGCAGCAGGTGCCTCAAAAAAGCAATATCGACGTGGGAGAAGCCATCCACCGAAACCTGACTGGATGACACGTGAAAAGCGCGATCCGGCTCCCCCAAATGATCGACTACCAACACAGCCCCTGTAAAATCCTCGTGCGCGGTGTAGTCGTTCACCGTAATCACCGTGCAAATCCCCTCGCTGGTCGAGGACAACAAACCGTTTCGTGAATCTTCAAATGCAATCGCTCGAGTTGCATCGATACGCATACGCCGTAACACCAGGTCGTAAATCTCGCCGGAAGGCTTCTTGTGTACTGCATCTTCGCCCGCGGCAATCACACCGAACCATTCGGATGCGTCCGGTGCGATTGCCGTTGTCAATAGGGCGTCGACGTTGGCGCGTGATGTTGTGGTCGCGATCGCCAGGCGTAAGCCGACGGAGAATGCCTCATTGAGCAAGCGCTTGACGCCGGGGCGCGCGGGAATTCCCTGCTGGTGGACGATGTCGACGAATTTTTGGGTTTTTAGTGCGTGAATTTCATCTACGAGGCCGCGGACGTCACGAACGCCGCCAGTTTGCGGGGAATAGTGCGCGATGTAGTGATGGAGCCGTTCCTTGCCGCCATGCACCGAGAGAAGTTCTCCGTAGAACGTCGGGTCCCAGTTCCAATCGAGACCCAATTCCCGGAAAGCCGCGTTGTACGCGACTCGATGTCCTTCCCTCTCGGTATCGGCAAGTGTACCGTCGACGTCGAAAATGAGTCCCTCGAGCTCCATACGGCCCACAATATACGCGAAATTGGGTAATAATTTAGAAGGTTCCGCTGTGCGAGAAAAATCGCCGAATGCGGTTGCGCCGATCCGGCGTTTGTAGTAAAAATGCGCGCTTATTTTTCCCCAGGTGTACGTTAGGAGTCCAGATTATGGCGGCCACTTCCAAGAAGAAGGCCAAGGCTAAAAAGAAGACGTCGAAGAAAAAAGTCGCGAAAAAAACCAAGAAAGCGGCGAAAAAGAGCAAGGCGTCGAAGAAAAAAGCCACAAAAAAGAAGACTAAGAAACAAGCGGTTAAGGCAAAAACGACGAAAAGAGCGGTAACCAAGAAAAAGACCGCTCGGAAGACCGCTGTCAAGAAAAAGAGGCCCGTAAAAAAGAAGATTTCAAAAAAGGCCACCAAGAAAAAGAAATCTGCGACGAAAAGGGAATCGCGTCGCGGTCTCAGGATGATGGGCGACACTATCATTCCGGGTGTCGAGCCGTATCAATCCAAAAGGGACGAGGAATATATGAATGCCCCCCAACTTGATCACTTCCGGACGATTTTGGAAAACTGGCGGGCGCAGTTGGTAGACGACATCAACCGAACCATACACTCGATGCAGGACGAAACGATCAACCACCCCGATCCCAACGATCGCG